>CAYIZR010000084.1:0-4183 GCA_964367755.1 uncultured Christensenella sp.
GTTATTATACAACTATTCTCCCATCAAGTCAATGAATGAGACCAACTCGCTCAGTGAATTTGCCCTAAAAATACTTTCCTTTAGCGCTTTTGAGCCGCTCTTTCCTTTTAGATAATAAGCAATGTGTTTTTTCATATTGTTAGCCACTACATTTTCCGGCAAAAAACTCAAAGTTTTTATATGTTTTTTTATCGCATCCGTAACCGAAAATGAGTAACTTTTTTTATGTAAATCAGCAAAAATAAACGGCCTGCCTATTGCCCCTCTGGCTATCATTACAAAATCAACGCCTGTATCCTTCATTCTTAGATAACTATCCATATCAAATACGTCACCGTTGCCGCAAACAGGTATTTTTACTTCGCTCTTTACATTAGCTATTATGTCATAATTTACTTTTCCGGTATAATACATTTCTCTAGTTCTGCCGTGAACAGTAATCATATCGGCGCCGCCTTCCTCGATAGCTAATGCAGTCTCCACCGCATTTTCATATCCGCTATAAAAGCCTGAGCGGATTTTTACAGTTATTTTTCTACCTGCCGCCTGACTTTTTAGAGCTTTAACAATGTTATAAACCATCGTTGGATTTTTCAAAAGCGCGCTACCCTCGCCATTTTTAACTACTTTTGGCACTGGACAGCCCATATTAAAATCAATTACTGGGAATTTTTTCAGGACTTCATAATTCATCACTTCGGAAATAATATTAGCTTCACTTCCAAAAAGTTGAACACCGGTGTATTTTTCGCCAGCTCCAATAGTTAGCAAATCGGCGGTATTTTCGTTTTTGTAATAAAGACCCTTTGCGCTTACCATTTCGGTATAGCATAGCCCAGCGCCATACTCAAAGCAAAGCGTCCTCATACCGCTGTCGCTATAACCCGCTATTGGAGCCAGTATCAAGTCGCTACCGTTATAGGTTATCATTTTTTTCTTTTTCTTTTGCCTCTATATAATATTTTTCCAATTCGTCTAAATTTACTTCTTCTACTCTTTTCCCTCTATTTTCTACCTGTTTTACCACATAAGCAAATCGCTTAATAAACCTGTTTGTGGTACCATTTAGCGCAACTTCGGGGTCTATATCTTGCATTCTTAGAATATTTACCACACTAAAGAGCATATCGCCGCCTTCATTCTCTTTTTCCTCTATAGGCGCTAACAAATATTCATTTATTTCTTCATAAAGCTTGTCAACCGCCTCTTTTATTGAAGGGTGGTCAAAGCCTGTTTTTTTGATATATTTTTGCACCTTGTTAGCTCTCATTAGAGCATTGAAGGTAACGGGAATTGAGTCAAGTTTGTCGCTAATTGAGGCTTGCTTTTTTTCCTTTGCCTTAGCCTTTTCCCAAAACAAAAGAGCATCCTCGGCATTGGTTGCCTTATCTTTTCCAAAAATATGAGTGTGCCGTGAAATTAGCTTGTAACAAAGATTACTGATAGAGTCGTTAACCGAAAAAAGCTCTTCCTCTTGACACATAGCGGCAGTAAAAGCTCCCTGAAGTACAACATCGCCACATTCCTCGCATATCTTTTCTTTGTCGTTTAGGTCAATAGCCTCGGTAAGTTCATATGCTTCTTCTATTATATTTTTTCTAATTGTGCTAATGGTTTGCGCCCTGTCCCAAGGGCAACCGTCCTCGTCTCTAAGACGGAAAATAATTTCTATCAAATCACCAAAAGTAAATTTGGTCTTTTCAAAAATTGGTCTTTCTTTAATTATTATGTAGTCTTCGCACTTTTCTATTTCTCTTTCCCCAAAAATATCGTATATTTTGCTATAGGTTTTTTCTTCATCACAAATATCGTAAATAATTAAAGGTATTGAGGTATTAAAGCTGTTTTGTTCTCTCAATAAAAAAACTTTACCCTCCATTAAGGTAAAATTCTTTAATTGGCACATTTTTTCTGTTAAAATTTTGTTCATTTGTCCGCTCCGTTAATTTTGTTATCTAAAATCAATAAAAACCGTCCGAAAGGCATACTCTGCAGTTCTTCTCGGGAAAAAACTCGCAAAACGAATAATCCCACGGCATAAACAATCATACTTACTACCGCAACTACAATTACTGCGGTTCTTGAAGATTGCAACTTGTCACTCATTAGAATGACTAGTCCCATTATAACACCGCAAAGGGTTATCAAGCTAGCATTTTTGAGTAAATCATCGCTTTTTCTGATATAATTGAAAAAATATATCAGTATAATAACTCCCGCCAGTATATATGCAGATGCCTGACTGATAACCGCCCCTATTATGCCAATAGAAGGCACCAAAATTAGGCTTAATATTATTTTAATCAGTACGCAAACTGACATTATTATTAGTGGCACATAGGTTTTGTTTAGCCCTTGAAGCATCGCTGAATATATTTGAAACAAACTTAATCCAAGTACACTTACCGCGCTTATTTGCAACAATTTACTACCCAATGCTATTTTTTCTGCGCCTAGAGTAGGAAAAAGTAGTCCAATAATTCCCCCCGACATAAAAATGAAAATAAATACAAATGGAACGCCCAAAATAAAGGTAAGCTTAGTGGCTATTGCGCATTTATCCATAATAAAATCAATATCTCTTTTTTCCCTTCCCTCTACCATTTGCGGGGTAATGGCAATACCTAGCGTTATACATACCATTATGGGTAGGTTAATAAGAGGAGTGACTGCTCCGCTCCAAATGCCGTAATTTGCCGTTGCGCCCTCCAAACTCTCTCCCCCTAGTTTTAATAGATTAACTAGCAGTACCGAGTCAATGAATTGAGAAATTGGCAAAATCATTCCGCAGGCAATCAGGGGAAGAGCTATTCGAGTTAATTCTTTTACAGTTGCTTTTTCGTCCTTTAGCTTAACTTTAACAAACCTTTTGTCTTTAACAAAAAAAACTGTCAGTAAAATAACAAGGGTGATTAGTTCGCTTGCAACTACACCAATCAATGCTCCTGTCACTGCATACCCTATGCCGTACGGCAGCAATAATCTAGTCAAAGTAATGCCCACTCCCAGCTTTACCACGCCCTCGGTTACTTGGCTTAAAGATGTTGGCACCATGTTTTTGTGCCCCATAAACCACCCTCTAAACACCGAAATGACTGTAACGATAAACACCGCCGGGCTTATTGCCAAATACCCAATAAAAGCTGTTTTTGATTGCAACAGCGAAAGAGGATATGCTAGCGCAATTAAAACAAGAGTGCCTGCAAGTCCTATAAAAACACAAAGCTTAAGGGCTACCGTTAATACTTTTCTTGCTTTTTCCTCATCGTTTTGCGCCAAATATTTGCTCACTTCTATTGATATAGCGGTGGGCATAGCACCGCTAGACAAAGTTAGCAACAAGGCAAAAACGGGATAAACAAACTGATAAACGCCCATTCCCTCGGCACCTATTATGTTTGCCAAAGGAATACGGTACACAGCGCCCAGTACCTTCGCTAAAATTACGCTGGCAGCAAGTATTCCTGCGCCAGCAATAAATGATTTACGCAAATTAAATAATAAGTGCTATTAAAGCTGTTTGCCTAAAAAGCCAGCGCCGACTTCGGCAATTTTTACCGCGGCATCACCTGTCCCTAAACCGTTCTTATCTATGAGTATAAAACCACCCAAAACATCGCCGTTATAAATTATGGGTGATATTGCCATATCCTTGTAGCTTATTCCTTCATTAGCAAGTGAAAAAAGCTCGTTCGTTTTTAGATAAGCGACTTTTCTGGTTTTTATAAATCCCTCCAGAGCCTTGCTTATTTTTTTGTTAAGATAAATAGCTTTATCGGTAGAGCAAGCAATAAAACTATCGGTGTCGCATATCAAACAATTATGCCCCAAAATCCGATATATTACGTCGGCTATTTCCTGACTAAACTCACTTAGCGCCTTAATTGCCGAATATTTTTTCAAAATTAAAGTATCTTCGGGAGCAACGAAAACTTCCATTTCTTCTCCCTCTTTAATGTGCATGGTACGCCTGAGTTCTTTAGGTATAACCACTCTGCCCAGTTCGTCTATCCTTCTCACTATACCCGTTGTTTTCATAAATTCCTCCATACCGATATAGTGTGAAAATAAATAATAATTATTCTATTATAATACAAGTGAAAATGTTTGCTTGCAATTACATTTTCACGCACTCTTTCAACAGAATGCCCGATTTGCAACGCAAAGAGGGATGACGAAGTCA
>CAYIZR010000084.1:4283-5611 GCA_964367755.1 uncultured Christensenella sp.
GATTTGCAACGCAAAGAGGGATGACGAAGTCAAAAGATTTGCAACGCAAAGATTTAGCATTCTATGTGATAAAACAAAAACATTATACCGCTCAATAAAATTAGGGAAAGCGCAGTAATACCTTTGTATTTTGGTTTTATTAAAACGAATCGAGAAAGCAAAATTAGACAAAATATGTACACTGCGGTAAATGTTCCCATACCGCTAAGCGGTATCGATGCAAAAGGCAAAAAGGTAAAGACCTTACAAATTGCCCTTATTGCTATCAAGGGATATTTTAATATAAAATAAATCACTCCAAATCCCTCAAAAATTAGTGCTAATATAAACGTCAATAAAAGTCCGGAATATGTTATCGCCGTTAACGGCACCACAAAAAGATTGGTGAAAATCATATAAAGGGAAAAGCTGTTAAAAATGTTAAAACTAATAGGCAGCAAAAATGCGTTTGCGCTTATTGTCATAGCAAAGCTGGCCGCTATAAGTAAATATAGTTTGTTTTTCATTTTGAAGGCAAGGAAGTTATATATAGGCTTATAAAAAAGAACTATCCCCAAAACTGCCGAAACACTCATAATAAAGCCTATGTCAAATAGTTCAAAAGGCTTAAAAAGCAGTATAAAAAATGCCGACAAACTAAGGGTCGTTAAGGAATCGTTCTTTCTGCATAAAAGGTTGCCTGTTATTATTACCACACTCATTATTCCCGCCCTTTTTAGACCGGGCGGGTTGCCACACAGTACTCCGTAAAGCACAATTACCGCTATTATTGCAAAAAGCTGAAAATAGCGGTTTAGTCTTAGTTTCCTCATAAGGAAAATGAGAAGGGCAATCAAAAAGCCTATGTGCAAGCCACTAACAGCAAAAATATGCGAAACCCCTGCCGCCCTGATAATACTGCTATCTTCTTGAGTTAGTCCGCTCTTATCCCCAAAAATCAGGCTTATTGCTATGCCTACATCTTCTTTATCCATATATCGAGAAATTGTTTTTATAAACTTCTGTTTTACCTTCTCATCTAGTTTTAATTGCCCTTGACTAATATCATAAAGGTAATATAGTTCTGATTGATAAAAAATTCCGTCATTGTAATATGCCATAGTATAGGTATCAAAAATATCTATTTCGTTAGTCTTTATATTGCCATAATAGGTTATTTGGTCGCCAATTTCACCAATATTATGATTTATTAGTATCTTGCCTTGAAATTTTTCCCCGTCAACGTAAAAATCTGATATTACCATCTTTTTGCCGTTTTTTATCTCTTCTACCCTGCCACTTATAACTGCATTTTTGTCTACACTGCTTATTTTTACATTGTAGTCAAT
>CAYIZR010000085.1:0-5596 GCA_964367755.1 uncultured Christensenella sp.
TGCTCTTTCTTCTTGTACTCCTCCTGCTAAAGGAACTCCCATTTTTGATATTAAAGATGACGAAATTGAATTCGGCGTTGGTATTCATGGCGAACCAGGAAGAAAAACCGAAAAACTTCAGTCTGCCGACGAACTAGCTGCCAAAATAGTACCCGATTTAATGCAAGACTTGAAGGTTGCCAAAGGTGACGAGGTTGCCTTGATTGTCAATGGTTTTGGCGCTACTCCTCTTATGGAGCTTTATTTGTTTAACAACTCTGTTTCCACAGAACTTGAAAAAGCGGGCATCGCAATTCATAAAACCTTAGTAGGAAACTATATGACAAGTATCGATATGGCAGGCGCTTCGGTAACTATTATGAAGCTTGATGCCGAGCTTAAGGCTCTTCTTGACTATCCCGTTACTGCTCCGGCATTATCTTGGGGCGGAGCAATGAGCGACCAAGCCAGCGCAGCCGTAGAAGCTATGCAAGCTATCGCTAAGGCTCTTAACATAACACCTGTTGCAGCCAAAGAAGCTCCCGCCAAAGCAGCAAAAGCTGAAGTTAAGGAAGAAGCTGCAGCTGAATATGAAGTAAAAGGCACTCCCAAGGTAGGACAAACTATAAATACCGCTGCTTTTGTTAAAATAATTGACAAAATGGCAGATGTAATTATAGAAAACGAAGTTCCTTTCTGTGACGCCGACAAAATGGGCGACGGAGATTTCGGAATGAGTATTGCCAAAGGCTTTAAGCAATTAAAAGCCGACTGGGCTACTCGCAAAAAAGGTGACGTAGGTCAGTTCCTAGTAAGCTGTTCGGAAATAATTAAAGAATATTGCGGCGGCGCAAGCGGCCCAATTTGGGGAAGCGCTTTCCGCTATGCAGGAAAAGCCGTTCTTGGCAAAGAAGAAGTATCCTTAAAAGACATTGCCGATTTGTTCCATGCGGCAAATACAGGGGTATACGAAACTGGCAAGAAAAGTTTTGGCAAGGGCGCTGTTGTAGGAGATAAAACTTTGGTAGATGCTCTGAAACCTTGCGCTGATGCATTGACCGCGGCAGCAAAAGCTAAAAAGAATCTTTTGGACGCTTTAGACGAGGGCGCAAAAGCCGCCGTTGACGGAGCAGAATCCACCAAGACATTTGTAGCTACACTAGGCAGAGCAGGCACTGTTGGAGAAAAGTCCATTGGCTATCCCGATGCAGGAGCATTCGGCCTAGGCGTTATCTTTACTGCACTTGCTAAGTATATAAGAACTCTATAAATCAAAAAATTATCTATCAAAAAAGCTGTCTAAAATTAGACAGCTTTTTCTTTTTTACTTATTAGTAACTATTATTAAATTTTTTCGTCCAAAAAGCTACTTTGCAGGTCGGCTACGTGGAACAACAAACTAACCGGATATTTAGAGAAAACGTCGCTAAGCGCGTAGCTCCCACCCAAAACTCTCTGATCATAACCACCCATATGCCAATTTATAGCCATTGCTTCTTCTCTGTTTAGTCTCATAAAACCACTTGCTATGTATACTGATTTTTCACCGTGCCCATAGGGCAAACTATCTTCAACCGAGTAATAGGGCTTTTTTACCCATTCCCCATTTTCTTTTACGTTTCTTTCTTCTATTTTATAAAAGTTAACTTTGCAAATATCGTGTAATAAAGCAATTACCGCTACGCTCTCTTGTGAAATTATATTCTCCCACTCTCCGTCGTACTCCACATCCATAAGCTGCATAAATCTATAATACGCCTTTACGCTATGTTCGCATAAGCCTCCTTCATGCGCAGAATGAAACCTAGTCGAAGCCGGCGCGTAAAAAAAGTCACTCTTTTTTAGCCAATCCAAAAGCTTGTCAGCGCCCTCTCTTGTTATGTTTTCCTCGTATAATCGTAAAAACTCCGCTTTATAATATGCGCTATCTTGTTCAGTTTTCATTTTTTTTACCCCCTTTTATTGTTTTTTCCAAATATTTTTTTTGCTCTTCAAGGCTATTTAGTTTCGATTCTTTTAAGGCGCATTCTTTCAACAAATTATTTAATATTTCCCCTCTTTTTTTGGGAGGGATACCTGCTTCTATCAAATCTTTACCGCTAATTTTTAGGTCTCCTATTGTAAAAGGTACTTTTTCTTGAATCATTTCATTATAAGTTTTTTTCAACATTATCACAGAGGGACTCTCCCCCTCCATAATACCGCCTCCAAGATAATCTGCTTGCTTTAGTTCACATAGCTTGTCAAAAATATCATAATTCCTTTGTATAAACAGCCTTACTGTATTCTCTTTAGCTTCCATTTTTAGGTCGAACATATGATTAAGAACCAACCTTTTTGTTTCGGTAATTATATTATTGGGATATTTTAATCGTAACAAAATTTCTTCGGTAAGAATATATCCTTCCTTATCGTGTCCTACGTATCTTCCACTCTGCAAATAGCTTTTTGGCTTGCCTACATCGTGCATAAGGGCGGCTAGCCTTATATTCTTTGCCGAATATTTTACCGTCATCAACGTATGCTCAAAAACATCGTACTTATGAAAATCTTTACGCTGCTTCATTCCCATACCTAAGATAAGTTCAGGCAAAATATAGTTCATTATGCCTATTTCTGTCAATAATTTTAGTCCCTTATAGTGGGCGTAAGGTACATTATACGCGGTATCCGCAACAAGAATTTTGTTTAATTCTTCCCTTATTCTCTCTTTAGAAATTTCTTTTATTTTTGCGGCATACCTTTTTGCGGCGTCCATTGTGGGTGTATCCACCTCAAAATTAAGTTCGGCGCTCATTCTTGCCAATCTCATAAGACGTAGTCCATCCTCACAAAAAACCTCTTCTCCCTCTCTTGTAGTGGAAATAATTCTATTTTTTATATCGGCAACGCCTAATAGAGGATCGACGATAACTTCATTAGCAATATCGTAATATATGGCATTCATTTTAAAGTCTCGCCTTAGAGCATCCTCTCTTATATCAAGGGTAGATGCAATATTTTCTGGTGTATGTCCCACCGAATAACTATCTATTCTAAAAGAGGTATACTCATAACTTTCCTTATCGCAAATAATTTTCAGCGTAAAAAGCTTTTCCGATGTGGTTTTAACCAAAAACTTGCTACCCTTAAGCATCTCGCGCACTTCCCCGGGAGAAAACTTTGCCGCAATATCTATGTCCGATATTGGGTAATTAAGCAAGCTGTTGCGAACATAACCGCCCACAATATATAACTCTCCACCAAAAATTTTGGCAAGCTCTTTTAAGTTTTCGGAAACGTTAACCATATATCTCTTGTTTTAATACTCCTATATATGGCAAATTTCTATAATTTTGATTATAATCCAAACCATAACCTACCACGAATTCATTGGGCACTTCAAAGCCTACATAATCTCCATCAATTTCTACCTTTCTGCGGGAAGGCTTGTCAAGCAAAGTGCATATTTTTAAGCTTTTGGGACGTCTTTCTAGCAAAATGCGCTTAAGATATGACAAAGTGTACCCTGTGTCCACGATATCTTCCACGATAATGACATTCTTTCCTTCTATGGCACAATTTATATCCTTAATTATCCTAACCTCTCCGCTACTGCTAGTTCCCGAGTTGTAAGAAGAAACCGACATAAACTCAAGGTCAACAAAACTAGTAAGTTCCCTGGTAAGATCGGCAAAAAAGTAACAAGAACCGCGCAAAATACACACTACTATCAAATCTTCATTTTGAAAATCAGCATTGATTTTTGCAGCTATTTCTTTAACCCTTTTTTCTATTTGTTCTTTTGTTAATAGTACTTTGTATATATCATCTTTCATCATAAGTAGTTTGCTCCTTAAGTATATGAATTATTTTTTTTGTCGACTCATCTATTTTTACCAAATCCGCTGTGTCGTATCCCATAACAGCCAATATGGTTTCCTCTTTTGCCAAAACCAAAATGGCATTTTTTTCTGTGACAGAAAGTTTTTTGCCGTTTAGATAATCGCTAAGAAGCTTTGTTTTGCCATTTGCGCTCTTAAAAACATCTCCACTTAGGCGTGTTCTTACCACCGTTCCGTCAGGGACTTTGTCCATATCAAAGCTAATTCCCTTTACAAGCTTTTTGCTTTCAACAAAGCGATAGCTAAAGTTATTATTAACATACTCTTTGTTTATGTCAAAACTTTGGTATAACTCATATTCCTGCTTTGTTTTTGTTATTATCAAATTCTGTCCGTGCCTTATTGCCCTCGTGTAATTTGGCATATCTATTGAAGTATTATTCTCTTTATCTTTTAATTCCAGGATGCTATCTATGTGCCTAGCTTCTATATCTTGCAATACTCCCAATCGCAAAAATCCCTCTCTTGCCGCATACTTACATAGTAACTTTTTCATAATGAAAAAATCTTCAATTACGCATTCTTCTTTTGACGGGCAAACAATATTATTTATTTGCTCTATAAGATATTCTTCGATCTCTTTTGCGTTTTCACAAAGCCTTGCTATTGCCGAAACAACCTCGGGGTATCTGGTTTTTATTGTGGGCATTACTTCTAGTCTAATAAAGTTCCTGGTATACTCGCTTTCTGCGTTGGTTTCGTCAGTTACATAAGGTATATTGTTTTCCAAAACAAATTTTTCTATCTCAGCTCTGGTATGTTTTAACAAAGGATGGATGTATCCCTCTCTATCAATAATGCCTCTTAGCCCCTTTATGCCTGTACCTCTAAAAAGTCGCATCAAAACCGTTTCTGCGTTGTCATCAGCGTGGTGAGCTAATGCTATTTGTTGTACCTTTTTTTCCTTAAGTAAATTATCAAATATCTGATAGCGTAATTTTCTTGCCGCTGTTTCTACGCTCTCGCCCTGTTCTTTTGCCACTTTGACAACATCTATGGAAAAACCTAAAAACTCTATATTGTTTTTTTCGCAATACTGCTTCACAAAAGCACTATCAGAAATAGAGCTTTGTCCTCTTATACCATGTTCTATATTGATAACCAGCATATCTTGCCCCGCGCTAAGATAACAGTATAGCATTGCCATACTGTCTTTACCGCCGCTGACCGCCAAGCCTATTTTTTTATCTGTTTTTTCTAAACGCATATTAAAATTATACCATAGTAATGTATTTTATTAAATACTTTTAACACGATTAGGCGTAAAAAATAGTAAAAGCAAAGATATTTTGCGCCAAATAATAGAGCGCCATAACAATATACATCGATTGCTTTTTTATCTTTTCGCTCTTACCAAAATTTGCAAGCAACAAAAACAAATCGCTGATTACAAAAGCAGTTCCCGCCACCATTACCAAAATTACAAAAGGTAAAGAACCTGCTTTAGTTAGCGCTATATTAAAACAAGCCACAAGCAAAAGATTAAGCGCCAATGCATAAATAATACAAGGCAAGGCTTGTTTTTTTGTTATAGTTATTACCTTTGTTTTGGCTAAAATTGCAATAATTATGGGAAGTAACGGCTGTATTGCCAGCAAAACAAGATTAAGCTTAGCTATTTGTATTAACGTAAAGAAAAGCAAAATATGCGCGCCTAGAAATAGCAAACCGCCTAATAAATTACTAATATTTTTTAGTTTTTCAGGAAGAACAACATGCAATGTTAATAATAC
>CAYIZR010000086.1:0-5567 GCA_964367755.1 uncultured Christensenella sp.
GCCTTCTTTTACTATTTTCGCCATAATTCCTCTCCTTATGATTTTTTTAATAAACTATTTAATAAACTATATTACTGATTATAGCCTTTGGCAAATCAAAAAGTCAATTTATTAAGACACAAAAACCATATAAAATTTATATTGTTTCATTTTTCTACACTCTCTTTATAATAAAGTTTTAGTTATGGGAAAAAGTATTGTGATTACTTCAGGAAAGGGTGGCGTGGGCAAAACTACGGTGACGGCTAATTTGGGGATAGCTTTATCTTTCAGAGGGAAAAAGGTTGTTTTGATTGAGGGGGATATAGGACTAAACAACCTCGATGTCGTTATGCGGATAGAAGAAAAAATTATTTACGATATTGGAGATGTCGTCAGAGGCAAAGCAAGGATTATGCAATGCCTAGTAAAAATATCCGACAATTTGTACGTTTTGCCCGCCACTACTGCCTCAAATGGACTAATAAATACCGAAAACTTTGTGGGAATAGTTAGCCAGTTAAAAAGTAGTTTTCAATATGTTTTAATTGACAGCCCGGCAGGGATTGAGGATAGCTTTCATCGCGCCGCATATGGGGCGGAGGAAGCCTTGATAGTGACAACACCTCATATATCAAGCATAAGGGACGGGTACAAAGCATCTAAGCTATTAAGTAGCTACAACATAACAAAAATTGGCTTGATTATCAATAGAATGAGGGGAGAATATGTTGCCGACAACATAATAATTGACCCTGCGGAAATTGCAAAATCAATGAAGATTCCCCTATTCGGAGTCCTTCCTGAAGAAGATTATGTCAATCTTTATGGGCTTATTGATATGAGCGACAAAAAATCAAATTTAACTTATAGTTTTAGCTTGCTTGCCGAATATATAGACGGCGAAGGAAAAAAAATTTATGATTGCGCGGCTCCCTACAATACAGTTTTTCAAAAAATAAAAAGATTATTAAGATAGCTTATGAAAAAAAATGAAGAAATATTGCGCCTCAAGCGTGTGCTATTAAATGACAATATAAGTATCCCAAATGGTGTTATGAAGATACTCAAAAAAGATATTTCGCGTATTCTTAAAGGGTATTTTAATTTAACCGAGGAAGAGGCGGAGATAGCAATTGATATTGACCAAAGCGGCACTTACCAAATACAAATATCGGCTAAGGCTGATGGAGTTAAGGAAGTAAGGATAATATAAAAAAACTCTTGCTTAAGTAAAAAAGCAAGAGCAAAAATATATTTTTACGTATTAGTTTTTAACGGTATTGCGCAAATTCTTTCATAAAGTTAAAGGTTGCAAAATAATCATTTATCGTTTCTGCGCGGCGTATTAAATCAAAACTTCCGTCTTCATTAAGCAAAATTTCGGCGCTTCTTAATTTTCCGTTATAATTATATCCCATAGAAAAACCGTGCGCTCCTGTATCGTGAATGGCAAGTATATCTCCGTTATCAATTTTTGGTAGCTTTCTGTCCACAGCAAACTTATCTGAGTTTTCGCAAAGACTGCCCACCACGTCATAGGTGTAATCAGAGGCGCTGTTTTCTTTGCCAAGTACGGTAATATGATGATAAGCGCCGTATATAGCAGGGCGCATTAGATTAGCAGAGCAAGAGTCAACACCAATATATTCTTTATGGGTGTGTTTTTCGTGGATAGCAGTTGTTATTAACATACCGTAAGGCGCTAGCACAAATCTACCTAATTCGGTAAATATTTTTGGCTTCATATCGGTATTGGCAAAGCTTCTATTGTAAGCTTCTTCCACACCTTTGGCGATTATGTTAATGTCATTTTCTTTTTGGTCGGGACGGTAGGGAACGCCAATGCCTCCGCTCAAATTAACAAAATCAAAAATTGCTCCTGTTTCTTTATGTATTTCGTATACGGTATCAAAAAGAATTTCCGCAAGTTTGGGGTAATACTCGTTGCCCAAAGTGTTGCTTGCCAAAAATGCGTGAATTCCAAAGGTAGTAACGCCTTCTTTCTGTAATCTTTTTACTGCCTCGGTCATTTGTGGACGAGTTAGACCGTATTTGGCATCGGCAGGATTGCCCATTATTTGGTTGTTGATGGAAAAATCACCGCCCGGGTTGTAGCGCAGGCAAATCTTTTTGGGAATGTCGGCGGCTTTTTTCAAAAAATCTATATGTGTTATATCGTCTAAATTTATTATTGCGTTAAGCTGTCTTGCCAAAACGAACTCTTCAGCGGCAGTTTCGTTGCTGCTAAACATTATTTCGTCACCGATAAAGCCTAGTTCTTTGGCCATAAGTAGTTCGGTATAAGAAGAACAATCAACTCCAAAGCCTTGCTCTTTAAGTATTTTTAAGATAGTTGGGTTGGGTGTGGCTTTTATTGCAAAATATTCCTTAAATCCCGCGTTAAAAGCAAAAGCCATATTAAGACGCTTGGCGTTGTTGATTATGCCTGCTTTATCATATATGTGAAACGGTGTGGGATATTTTTTTATAATCTCTTGGGCTTTTTCTTTGGTTATGAAAGGTGTTTTCATTTTCTTCTCCTAAGTTGTCGCTAAAAGTATTATACTATAGCCTATTTATAAAATCAAACGGATATCTCTCAAATTATAATGTCTTTACAATAATATTAGCGTGTGATATAATTATCACTAACAAATATATAAGGAATATAGTATGAAAATATCTAAAATAGTAGAATTATTGAATGCCAAAGTCATTTGTTGTAGTGATGAATGTGACAAAGAAGTAGCCAACGCTTGCGCTTCGGATATGATGAGCGACGTATTAGCCTTTGTCAAAGACCAAGCGGTTTTGATAACGGGACTTAATAACCCTCAAGTTGTACGGACGGCAATAATGATGGATATGGTATGTATCGTATATGTCAGAAACAAGATTCCCGATGCGATAAGTATGGCTTTAGCCAAAGAAAAAGGCATTGTATTGCTTTCTAGCGAGGATAGAATGTTTGTCGCTTGCGGTAAGCTTTTTAATGCGGGACTTGACGGAGGCTCGTTGGATTTATGAACGAAAACAACAAAATATGCTTAGATTTTGATGTTGATGGAGATAATTTTGTCTCTGCCGGCACCGCTAGCGAGGCAGTTAAGTACAATCTAAAACAACTAGGAGTACCTGCCGAAATAATAAGAAAGGCGGCTATTTGTATGTACGAGGGCGAAATAAATATGGTAATACATGCCAAAGGCGGCAAAGCCAAAGTGTGTATTGACAAGGAAGAAATCGTTATCGAACTAACCGACGTTGGACCCGGGATTCCCGATATTGACCTTGCTATGCAAGAAGGGTGGTCGACAGCTCCTGACAATATCAGGGCGTTAGGTTTTGGCGCGGGTATGGGTCTTCCTAATATGAAAAAATACAGCGACGATATGGAGATAGAATCTACACCAGGCGTCGGAACAAAGATAAAATTGGTCGTTAAGTTAGTAGATGACAAAAAATAGAGGTAGGATATGACAGTAGATAAAGGCTTACATACCGTTATTTTAGATACCGAAAAATGTAAAGGGTGTGTTGCTTGTATGAAGAGATGCCCAACAGAGGCAATAAGGGTCAGAAACGGTAAAGCAATAATTCATTATGAAAGATGTATCGGTTGCGGAGAATGTGTCCGCATTTGTCCGCATAATGCCAAAAAGGCAACTTTTGATAGCCTTGATATGTTAGAGGATAAAAAATTCAAATATCGTGTAGCTTTGCCTGCGCCTTCTCTATATGGACAATTTGAGAATTTAGAAAATCTTAATTATCTGGTAGAAGGTCTGCTTAGCATAGGCTTTGATGATGTTTTTGAGGTGGCAAGAGGAGCCGAGTTAGTTAGCGAAATTTCTCGCAAATTGTTTGATAATAAGAATTTGAAGTTACCTGTTATCAGCACGGCTTGCCCTGCGGTGGTAGAACTTATTATGCTACGATTTCACGATTTGGCAGATAAACTTCTGCCAGTACTAACACCTGCCGATGTATCGGCAAAAATAGCTCGTGAAGAAGCGGTAAAAAAGACCGGACTTAAGAGCGAAGAAATAGGAGTATTTTTTATTAGCCCTTGTCCCGCCAAAGTTTTTGCCCTGAAAACAGGACTTTGCGTTGACAAACCCGTGGTGGACGGAGTTTTTTCGGCAAGTGAAATATATTTTAAGCTGCTGCCCGCTATGAAAAAAATAATTGAGCCAAGAGATTTGTCGGAAATAGGAGTTTTTGGGCTTAGCTGGGCGACTTCGGGCGGAGAGGCGGCATCGCTACTTAAAGAAAAATATCTTGCAGCTGACGGCGTGGAAAACGTAATTAACGTTCTTAAAGCGTTAGAAAACGGCAAGCTTAGTGAGGACATTGAATTTATTGAGCTTAACGCCTGCATAGGTGGTTGTGTTGGGGGAGTTTTGAATATAGAAAATCCCTTTGTTGCCAAAGCAAAAATTCAGGCACAAAGAAAATATTTGCCCCTTAGCAAGAATAAACTTAGCGTACAAGGCAAAGATGACAGCTTCTATTATTGGGAAAAAGCTCCTTCGCTTTATGAAGATTTGCGGCTTGATGCCGACCTTGATAAGGCAATGGCAAAATTAGAAAAAATCAATAATATAATAAATTTGTTGCCAGGGTTGGATTGTGGTTGTTGCGGAGCTCCTTCTTGTCAGGCTTTTGCCGAGGATGTTGCAAGGGGAGAGGCAAGGATTACCGATTGTCACCGGATAGATATGGACAAACTTTTGGAGATGATTAGCAGTGAAAATAAGTGAAATAGTTAATAAGCTTTCGGCAAAGGTGGTTTTTGTCAGTGATTATGACAGAGAAATTGACGGAGGTTATGCAGGGGACTTTTTGAGCTTTGTAATGGGCAAGGCACCATCAAACTGCGCTTGGTTTACTGTTATGAATAACGTAAATGTTGCCGCAGTGGCGTTGCTTGCCGAAGTTGGCTTAGTTGTTTGTTGCGAAGGGACAAAGGCGGACAATATGCTTATTGAAAGGATAAAAAAAGAAAACTTAAATTTGATAGAAACAGACCTTGATATTTATAGCGCTGTTCTATCCTACGCAAAAAAATGAAAGTATACTACGATTTTCATATTCATTCGGCGTTGTCGCCGTGCGGTGACAACAATAACACTCCCGAGAGCATAGTCGCTATGGCATCGGTCAAGGGACTAAGCGCAATTGCGGTATGCGATCACAACGCAATAGGAAATGTGCTTGCAACAATAGAGTGCGGCAAAGAGTTCGGCGTAACCGTTCTTCCTGCAATTGAGGTTCAAACCGCCGAAGAGATCCATGTTTTAGCTATATTTAAGACTTTTGAAAAGCTGCAAGAATTTTTTAATACTTTAAGTTTTCCTCCCATAAAAAACGACGTAAAGAGTTTTGGCGACCAGCTTATTATCGACAGTGATAATAATATTGTGGGCAGAGAAGAAAGACTTCTTCTCGTTGGGGCGTATCAAGGCATTTATGAAATAAATGAGCGGATAATAGCTATGGGCGGCAAGGCAATCCTTGCCCACATTGACCGCGATGCAAATGGTATTCTTGCAATACTGGGTGCAATTCCCGAAGATTTAGCT
>CAYIZR010000087.1:0-5554 GCA_964367755.1 uncultured Christensenella sp.
GGAAGAAGGCATACTAGCTTTGCCGGAGTGGATGTTATGCCTGAAATAGATGACGATATAAGTGTGGAGATTGATCCCGGAGACCTTAGAATAGATACCTATAGAAGCTCAGGAGCAGGAGGACAGCACGTAAACAAAACTGACAGCGCGGTAAGAATGACGCATTTACCTACGGGTATTGTAGTTGCATGCCAAGATGAGCGCAGCCAGATAAAGAATAGGGAAAAAGCTATGAGCGTATTAAAAAGCCGTCTTTATGATTATTATCAGAGTCAGAATGACGCAATATACGCCGAAAATAGAAAAACACAAATTGGTTCGGGCGACAGAAGCGAAAGAATAAGAACCTATAACTATCCGCAAGGAAGGGTTACTGATCATAGAATTGGATTGACGATATATAATTTACCTGCATTTTTGGACGGGGACATATTTCAATTTTTGGAAGCATTGGCGCTTGCTGATCAGAATGCTAAGCTAAGCAAACTAAACTAGGAAAATACCTAAACTACAAATAAACACCTAAAAAGACATACAAACACCTAAACACCTTTAATGGTTGAATAAAGAAACAAGGAGGTAAAAATGGCAAATACAACAAATAAAGTATATATGGATCCCAAATACCATATTTTGGAAGAACATAGCTACAATTACGAATTACAGGATGTTAAAGAACCACAGCTGTACAGGAACTTTTTTGACTATACTTCTATCCCCAAGGTTGCATTTAACTTCAGAAACGTACCCTTAAATTGTCCAGAAAATATTTGGATAACAGATACTACATTTCGAGATGGACAACAATCACGTTCCCCTTACAGTGCCGAGCAAATAGTTGATTTATTCAAGATGTTGCATAGACTGGGAGGTAAAAAGGGAATAATCAGGCAGAGCGAATTCTTTTTATATAATGAAAAGGATAGACTAGCTGTAGAAAAATGTCAGGATTTAGGATATAAGTTCCCCGAGATTACCAGTTGGATAAGAGCAAATGAAAAGGATTTCCAATTAGTTAAGCAAATGGGCGTAGCCGAAACGGGTATTTTAGTATCTTGTTCTGATTACCATATTTTTAAGAAAATGAATATGAATAGACGACAAGCTCTTGACAAATATCTTGGTATAATTAAGTCTGCTTTGGACGAAGGAATAAGGCCTAGATGTCACTTTGAGGACATAACAAGAGCTGATTATTACGGTTTTGTAGTACCTTTTGCTTGTGAACTAAAAAGGCTTATGGATGAGTCGGGTATTGATATAAAAATCCGTTGTTGCGATACGTTAGGTTACGGATTAACCTATCCGGGCGTATCACTTCCTAGAAGTGTTCAGGGTATTATTTATGGACTTAAGCACTATGCAGAAATACCTTCTTCACTTATCGAGTGGCACGGTCATAATGATTTTTATAAGGCGGTTATTAACGCCTCCACGGCTTGGTTATATGGCGCAAGCGGTGTAAACTGTTCGCTACTAGGCATCGGAGAAAGAACGGGGAATTGTCCACTAGAAGCTATGGTAATTGAGTATGCCTCAATAAAAGGCACTACAGATGGTATGGATTTGTCTGTTATTACCGAAATGGCCAAATACTTTGAGCAAGAAATGGATTATATTATTCCTCCTAACACACCTTTTGTCGGGAAGAACTTTAATACCACAAGGGCTGGAATACACGCTGACGGTCTGCTTAAAGATGAAGAAATATATAATATATTTGATACAGAAACTATACTAAAGCGTAAAGCTTTGGTGGCGGTTGACAGTCATAGCGGTCTTGCGGGAATTGCTTACTGGTTTAATGCTTATTTTAATCTTGACGATAATAATAAAATAGATAAGAAAGAGCCGATAGTAGCAAAAGTTAAGGAGCTAGTGGATGTCGAATATGCACAGGGCAGAACAAGTGTTATGAGCGACTACGAACTTAAAGAATATACAAAGCAGGTAGATATAGACTTATATCGCAAGTTAAAATATTTGGCGCAAAACAATTAGAGCATAATGGCATTTAGGTATTGTTTTAAGTCCGTGCTTATGCTACAATAAAATAAAATATACATTATAAAAGGAGAGTTTTATGATTTATACAATTGACGGTGCTAAAGGCACAGGCAAAACCAAAAGGATTATCGACCGCGCAAACGAGAGCTTAACTAAGGTTAAAGGTGACGTTGTATTTTTGTCCACCACATCCCGTTATCGCATGGAGATTAAGTCGCAAATAAAATTTATCGACGTAACTGCCGAAAAGATTAGTTGTAAAGAATGCCTTATAGGCTTTGTTAAAGGTATGCTTTGTGGCAACTATGATATAGAATATATATTTATAGATGGTATGTATAAGATGATGGGTGTGGCATTGGATAGCCCGGAGGTAGCTGAGTTTATGGCGACTTTGGATATCATAAGCGAAAGTAGAAATATTAATTTTGTGTTGACTGTTTCTTGTGACCATAGCGAAATGCCACAATTTTTATTAAAATATATTAAATAATTACTGGAGGGTAAATGGACTTTTTTAGCACTAGAGGGGAAGGTCCCGTAAGTGGAGCCAAGGCAATTATTAACGGAATAGCAAAGGACGGCGGACTTTATGTTCCGTCGTCCTTTCCTACTGTTACACGTGAAGATATAGAGGATATGATAGACCTTGACTATGCGGAGAGATCGGCATATGTAATGAGTCAATATCTTAATGACTTTACTTATGAAGAGCTGGTAGAATATACCAAAAAGGCGTATGCAAAATTTGACGGCGAGCCTGCTCCTCTTGTCAAAATTGATGTTGACACTTTTATTATGGAACTATGGCACGGGCCTACTCTTGCTTTTAAGGACATAGCGCTAACTATGCTTCCTTATCTTTTGACAGGTTCTAAGCAAAAAGAAGGGGACAAGACAAAGACTTTGATACTTGTTGCCACTAGCGGAGATACCGGCAAAGCGGCTTTAGAGGGATTCAAAGATGTAGAAGATACCGAAATAGTGGTGTTTTATCCAATTAGCGGTGTTAGCGATATGCAAAAATTGCAAATGCAGACCACTGAGGGTAGTAATGTTCACGTTATTGGCATTGACGGCAATTTTGATGATGCGCAAAACGCAGTTAAGGCTATTTTTGCAAGTAAAGAAATGAATGAAAAGATAAATGCCGCAAATTATAGCTTAAGTAGCGCAAATTCTATTAACTTTGGTAGACTTGTTCCGCAAATAGTTTATTACATATCCGCTTATGCTGATTTGGTTGCAGATGGACAAATTGACAACGGTTATCCTATCAATTTTGTTGTTCCCAGCGGTAACTTTGGCAATATATTGGCAGGGTACTATGCAAAGAAAATGGGTCTTCCTATAAAACAGTTAATTGTTGCAAGCAATGTTAATAATGTCTTGACAGAATTCTTTAGCAATGGCGCATACGACAGTAACAGAGAGTTTCATAAGACTATGTCGCCTTCTATGGATATTTTAGTTTCCAGCAATTTGGAAAGACTTCTTTATGAAATAGGCGACAGAAAAAGCGATTTTGTAAATAAACTTATGGCAGAACTAAAAGAGAGCGGATATTATCAGATTGATGAGGATATGCTCTATGACAAAATGCCTGAGTTTATCGGCTATTTTTCTACCGAAGAGGAGACTGAGGAAGTTATTAGCAACGTTTTTGATGAATATGGTTATTTGCTTGACCCGCATACAGCTGTTGGAGTGAGCGCCTTTTTCAAATATATGGCGGAGACTTACGACGAAGACACGGCTAGCATTATTGTCAGTACCGCCAATCCATATAAGTTTCCACAGAATGTTTATAAGGCTGTATCGAAGAACGAAGAAGTTGATGCCGAAAAGGCAGCAAAGAAGCTCAGTGCTTTTTCGGGGATGGAAATGCCCGAGGAGATAGAGCAGTTAAATACAAAACCCGTTTTGCATGATAGGGTTATTACTAAAGATAAAATATTTGATACCGTTTTGGAGTTAATAAATAATGATAGGTGATAAAAAGGTAGTATACAGCGCAGTTCAGCCCACAGGTTGTATTACGCTTGGCAATTATATAGGGGCAATAAGTAATTGGCTTAAATTAAGTGAGGAGTTTTTTGGTATTTATGCTATAGCTGACTTGCACGCTCTTACAATTAGACAAAATCCTGCTGAATACAGGCAAAGAGCGCTTAGCTTTTTTGCTCAGTATATTGCTTGCGGATTAGACCCGGATAAGTGCATTTTGTATTTTCAAAGTCATGTTCCTGCTCACGCAGAACTAACCTGGATACTTAATTGTTATACTTATATTGGGGAAACAAACCGTATGACGCAGTTTAAGGATAAGTCGGCAAAGCACGCTGACAATATCAATATGGGTCTTATGGACTATCCTGTATTGATGGCGGCGGATATTCTGCTATATCAAACTGATTTGGTGCCTGTAGGCATTGACCAAAAGCAACATTTGGAGTTATCAAGAGATTTAGCTATTAGGTTTAATAATTTATATAGTCCTACTTTTACCGTACCCGAGCCTTATATACCTAAGCAAGGGGCAAAGATATTTTCCTTGCAAGACCCTAGCCAAAAAATGAGCAAGTCCGACCCTGATGCCAATGCAACGATAAGTATTATTGATCCTCCCGAAGTTATTGTAAGGAAGTTCAAAAGAGCGGTTACCGATAGTGATGGTACCGTGGCATATTCTCAAGATAAGTTAGGGGTAAGTAATTTACTTACTATATTTAGCTCTGTTACCGACAAAAGTATTGAAAGTATAGTTGCCGATTACAGAGGGAAAGGCTATGCCGAACTAAAGCAAGGTGTGGCTGACGCTGTTATAGAAAAGCTTAAGCCTGCTCAACAAAAATACAGCGAGCTAATAAGCGACAAGGGCTATTTGCTTTCTATAGCCAAAGAAGGAGCGGTAAAGGCAGAAAAACTTGCTAGAAGAACGCTCTCTAAGGTCTATAGAAAAATAGGTTTGGTGGAGGCCTAATGTTCGGATATGTGGCGATAGATAAGCCCAATATACTGATTAAGGACTACCAAACATATCGCTCATACTATTGTGGACTATGTAAGGCAATTGGACAAATTAGCGGGCATTCAATGCGTTTTACCTTGAATTATGACATTGTATTATTAGCTCTTTTGGGGCATAACTACGAAAATTTGGATCCTGATTTTACTTTGGGAAGATGTATCGTTCATCCTGCCGGAAAAAAATTAAGCTTTGTAAAAAACAATGTTGTTCTAAGTAGGATTGTTGACATAAATACTATTCTCGGTTATTATAAAGTAGCAGATGATGTTATTGACGAAAACAAAAAAAAGTTACTAAAAAAAGCTCTTTATCCCAAATATAAAAAGGCTAAGGGGAGATTAAAAGAGTTTGATGAGAGAATTTGTGAAGGTTATCAAAGACTCAGAAAGTTAGAAAAAGAAAACACTGATTATAACGTTTTGGCAGATTGTTTTGGAAGTATGCTGCTTTCTTGTGCCGATGCCCTAACCGAAAAAGCCGACAAAAATTTGCGAGAACTATTATTTAATATAGGAA
>CAYIZR010000088.1:0-5551 GCA_964367755.1 uncultured Christensenella sp.
ATATATATATTTATCCAATATTACTATTATGATTGACAATGATATGCTAAGTAAATATAATATAAACATATTTTTTGGGAATGATGTACTCCCTTAGCCTTAGCTAAAACCGCTTAAACAGCTGATGACATCTGCAAAATATTTTGCGGATTTTGTCAGCCTTTTTTATGCCAATTTCCGAAGGAGGATTTTTATGTTGTTGCTAAGTCTATGTATTATCCTGCTATTAGGCCTACTTCTTGCCTTTGTATGCAAAAAATTGCATTTACCTGCGTTGATTGCATATCTCGCCGTGGGCATAATTTTAGGACCCTATGTTCTTGACCTAATAGATACAAAAATACTTGATATTTCTGCAGAATTGCGGAAAATTGCTCTGATTATTATTCTTATTAGGGCAGGTTTGACACTTGATTTGTCAGATTTACGGCGCATTGGCAGACCAGCTGTACTCATGGCATTTTTACCCGCAGTATTAGAACTTCTTGCAGTAGGACTATTATGCCCCATACTTTTTGGTATGTCATACCTTGATTCCTTTATACTCGGTAGTGTTTTGGGCGCGGTTTCTCCCGCCGTTGTTGTGCCGCGAATGGTAAAAATGATGGAAGAAAAACAAGGTACTGTTCAAGGCGTGCCACAATTGATTATCGCTGGAAGTAGCCTTGATGACATAGTTATTATTGTTATTTTTACCGCGCTAACCACCATAGCCGCAGGTGGAACAGTGGGCATTATGACATACTTGAGCGTACCTGTGTCAATTATTTTGGGTGTTGCTAGCGGAATAATTATTGGGTTATTTCTCGTATGGTTTTTCAAAAGATTCCATTTGCGCGATACCCTAAAAGTAATCATTATATGCGGAATCTGTTTTGGTTTAGTTGCCGCTGAAGAGCTTTTGGAAGGAATAATCGGTTATTCGGGATTGCTTGCAACTATTACCCTTGCAATCGTTGTCTTTTCCAAATATAAAGTGCTAGCAAGCAGGCTTTCACAAAAATATTCCAAACTATGGCTTTTGGCAGAGATTATTCTGTTTGTAATGGTAGGAGCAACGGTAAATATTTATTATTTCGTTGAAAACCTTGGCTTTGGGCTTATCCTTATAGTTTGCGGTTTGGTTGTAAGAAGCGTAGGCGTAATTATATCTCTTATCAAAACTAAGCTTAATAACAAAGAAAAGCTCTTTACAGTAATAGCGTATACCCCCAAAGCTACAGTTCAGGCAGCAATCGGAGGAATTCCTCTTGCTATGGGAATTGCTAGCGGCAACATAATATTATCTATAGCTGTCATAGCAATTTTATTTACCGCACCACTAGGCGCCTTTGCAATGGATTTAACGGTAAACAAGCTAATCCCGATTAAGTTAGATAATGTAACTGTAAAAACAGATAATAATACGAGTAATTAACACTTTGCTAAAATACTTCTCATAATCAGACTACATTTAATAACTAACAAGGCTTGTAAATATTTACAAGCCTTGCTGTTTATTTATAATATAAATTATTAAATTCGGATTGTTTGTTTTATAAAAGCAATGTCTTATCTTCGCCCATACCCATCATACCATCAAGGATATACTTGTTGCCGTCTTCGTCCAAAACATAGCCTTCCAGCTCACCAAACGCCACGAAGTAGTCAATGTTTACAAAAGGCTTAGCGTGAGTTAACATACGGAAAATATCATAAACCTTGAAAACAACGTTTACCATGCCATGGTCGTCTTTGATTTTCCATATAGCGCCGTCTTTAGCATCAAACTTTCTTGTGTCCACACTACGCTCAAAATTAACTGGCGGTAGCAAACTTGTATCGTTTTCAAACCAAATTAAATTCTCGTTGTACTGGTCTTGATCTATAGACTGGTTGTGTGTTAGATTAAAGGCAAACCACTTCTTTTCGCCATTGATTTCGTTAACGCCCATTGTGGTAACCCAATCGTAATGGGCTTTTCTGGGATAATATCCTCTATGGTCATCAACAACTGCTGTAGTAACATCATTGGTCTTATATTCCTTGCCGTTAAACTTTAATGTTCCCGTTGCTTTGAAAAAGTCTTTTTGAGAATACAATGGACGATGACGCTTTTCCAAAGGCTCAAACGGTATAGAAACAACGCAAGGCTTGGATATTCTTTCTAATTCAAAATTATATTCAATGCTATTATTGTCGTCTTTGTGGTGTCCGTCTAAACTACATTTGCCATCTTGAAAGTTGTTAACATAATGTACGTGAGATACTGCTGTTTCTGCTTTTGACTCAGCGCCATTAAGAAGATTAGGCGCAATTATGGTATCCTTACTCTTTAGATTGGTACTCCAACTATAGACTTTCTTTTCCTTCTTATCGTAAAAAACGTTAAGCGTAAGTCCAAAAATACCCATATCACAAACAACTGCAAGAAGAACGCCTTCATCTAAATTGACTTCGGTCGCTTGCCAAAGAGTAAGCCTTAGTCTCTTCATAAAATCGGGAGCTGCCGTAGGGTTCTTTATCCCAAGCAAATCCATTGTTTCGAACTCTTTATCGAAAGTACCGAATACGCATTTGCCGTCTTTGACCATATCTTTCGGCGTAGGAACTGATCGTCTTGTTTTTGATATGATATCGCTGTATTTTTTCATATTGCCTCCTAAGCTAATGTATTATGCTAATACCTAGTATACTTTATATTTGATATAAAATCAATGCTAAAAATAAATAGGATGTTTGTTCATAAGAGAGTTAGGTCTTAATTAACGACCTCATAGCCTTGATTTACCCAATCAATAATTCCACCCATATCGTATATGTTCTTGTATCCTAAAGAAACAAACTTTTTCGCTGCATAAGCGCTACGCCTGCCACTTCGGCAATAAACTATTATTGTAGCTTCTTTTTCTAAAAGATTTGGGGCGTCTTTTTCTATATTCCCTAAGGGAAGAAGTATTGCTGTATCTATGTGCCCTTCGTTATATTCGCTTTGCTCACGAACATCAACGACAATAACGCCGCCTTTTTCTATCATCTCCATGCCTTGAGTTGCTGTAATTTTGGTATAACCTTTATCTTCGCATCCGTACATAAAAAATATACATGTTGACATTAGTATAAGCATTATTAAAATAACTATTTTTTTCATAGTATGATTATAACATATACAAAAATATAGTCAATATTGTTAAATTTTTACATAAAAAATTTATGCAAACTAAATATATTTACATAAAAAATGACTGCAAAAATAACAATCTAATATTTACTAATAAAAAAATTTTTTTATTTAGATAAGTCTATTGTAGCAAATAAATCAGAATATTTGCCATTTCTACGGTAAAAAGCCAACGGCGAGCCAAGAGGCGCCTGAAAATTATATGCCTTTCCACCTTGAAATTTGTCATTATCAAAGAACTTGACCCACTCTCCCTCAGGCAATATTACTTTACGAATTCTTGCCCCTCTTTCCATTATCGGACAAACATAAATTTCATCTCCAAAAAAGTAAGACTCAATATCATTGTGTTTGCCAAAATCATTGCTAGGATAAAAATCGGGACGCATTATAGGAATGCCTAAATTAGCTTTTTGCATACAATCAATAATATATGGCTTCAAATCATTGTGTACCAAAGATAATTTTACAGTATGTTCAATTACATTAGCGCTATAAAACTGGGCATTATTTTCGGGACGTACGCTTTCATGCCCTCGCATAAGCGGAGAAAAAACACTCATTTCCATCCATCTAATCATAAGTTCGGAGTCACGAGCTAGCTTACCAAAAGTTATATATCCGCCCACGTCGCTGTGAAGTGCCGTCATACCGGAAAAACCAAGGTTAAAAGTAGCAGGCAGTACGCAACCCATTCCGTAATCCTTACTAAAGTCGGTATGTTGGTCGCCATTCCACATCATTGTTGTATAATTTTGCGCACTATTATATGCCGAACGTGTAAAAAAGAATATTTCTTTACTCCTTGGGTGAGAATCAACGGCTTCTCTGTTTATTTTTGCCCATAAGGTTGGCCAACTATTGTGTAGCAACTTAGCATCGCCATCATGAAGAACGCAATCTATAGGAAGGTATTCTCCAAAGTCTGCCATATAACCGTCTATACCCAAATCTAACATATTTTTTTGTATCAATGTTTCTTTAAGATACCTTACCGCATCAGGATTGGTTAGGTCTATCATTCCTGCGTCAAAAGTGGTAGACTTAATATGATATATAGTGTTATCTCCCTTTCTTATCAAATACCCTTTATCTTTACAATAATTATATATATGCCCGTTTTCTATCAAATACGGATTGATATAAGCAAGAAAGCGTACACCTTTTTCATTAAGTATTTTTATTCTCTCTTTAAGCAAAGGATACATTTCTTTATTTACTTCCCAATTCCAATAAACTTGTTTACCGGCAATGGTAACTTTCCTTCCACTCCAATCCTGACACCAAACTCCGCAAACCTTTACCCCTTTAACAAGCATATTATCAACAAGAGTTTCCACTACTTCTATTCCGCCTTGGGCTCCCAAAATTATCCCTTCATATGCCCAAAGTGGCAAATATTCTTTATTAGGTATATGACCATTTAGAGTCTTGCCCACCTCTTCAAAGCTGTTTTCTACAACATAAATTAAGGTTTCCGGGACTTTCTCATATAAGAAAACGAAGTTCTCACCGATGAAGCTTTGCTCTCCATAAGAATCAATCTTAAAGCGAATAGCTGATATATTTGTCAAGCCTTTTTTAGCAAAAACAAAGGTTGTCATAGGCGCGTAAGTTTGTATCTTAGAAAAAGCTTTTTCCTTATACGGCAGAAAGTTAAAAAGCCCCTTTTGAAGTATCGGTTTTAGCACAATATGTTCGGAAACAAAGTTATTTACCTTTTCCCCAATTAAATTTAGCTTGCCAAACTGCTCTCCCCCACCAAAAACACCGTCTGCCCCGTTCTTACAAAAATTGAGTTTAACAGCTCCTTGATAACCAAAAAATTTACATTCTAAACAGTTATTAACTACCTTAATATCCAATATAAAAGAAATATCCTTTTCAAAAAATACAATTACTGCGTTATCATCTTGAAACGATTCAACTTTACAATTTTTTAGGGGGATTCTGGCTTTTATATGGCTTTTTACCTTATAATTACCTCGCGACGTTTTATAGCTTAGCTTCATATCCACGGCCTCGGCAAAGGGTTTTTCTTGGCTGTGAACAAAGACCTCACTTCCCTTAAATTTTAGAGTGGTTTTTTCTGCAGTTTCGATAATTTTTAGCATTTCTTCCTCCTTCAAAATGGCATATATTCAAAGCTCTTTCATTCGCATTTTGTTTTCATAAATTTGTTTCTAAGTAAAATTACTCCACCGCCCAAAAGAACTAACGCTATGCCCACTAACTGCAAAGCAACTAATGCTTCTTCAAAGACAAAAACTCCTATAAAGCAAGAAATTACCGGCACAAGCAGCAAAAATAGTTTTACCATCCAAACGGGATATTTTTTCAAATTGCGGTAATAAAAAATATATATAAATGTTTGTGCAAGTCCACCTATTG
>CAYIZR010000089.1:0-5433 GCA_964367755.1 uncultured Christensenella sp.
GATATATAGGGCTTATTTGCCAATTTTTGGCGGATAATGCAAAACATTCAAGTTATATTTCTTCGTTATAAAAAAAACCCATATTGTAATTGCTTTTTGGTTGTGTTATAATAAAATTGTTGAAAAAATTTACTTGAGGAATTACTAATGCTTACTACAAACAATAAAGTTTTTAACGACGCCTACAATGATATTGCTAAGCGTTTGGAATTGTCCGGAATTATCCCCCTAATAAAAATTGATGACGTGAAATCGTCTTTACCGCTGATTGGAGCTTTGACAGCTGCCAGTATAGATGTTGTGGAAATAACTTTCCGTACACAAGCGGCAAAAGATGTAATTAAGCTTATTTCTTCCAAATGTCCCAATATTTTGGTTGGAGCTGGTACGGTAATTTCTTTAGAGCAAGTCAATGAGGCATTTTTTGCAGGGGCAAAGTATATTGTTACCCCGTCCTTTAACCCAAAAGTGGTTGACAGGTGCATTGAACTTGGTATCCCTGTGTTTCCAGGGTGTAGCAATCCAACAGATATCGAGCAAGCTTACGAAAAGGGTTTGCGTGTAGTAAAATTTTTCCCATCCGAGCTTTTGGGCGGGGTAGAAATGCTTAAGGCTTTAAGCGGACCTTATCCTTTTATGAAATTTATCCCTACCGGTGGAATAAATGCTGACAACCTCAATATGTATCTTGATTTTAATAAGGTATTATGTTGTGGCGGTACTTATATTGTGGACGAAACCTTACTCAAGCAAGGAAAGTTTGACGAAATAACCAGAAACGCCTCGGAAGCGGTAAGAAGAATGCTAGATATTACTTTGGACCACGTTGCCATAAATACCGACTTGAAGACGGGAACTGAACTTCTAAAAACATTTTCGCAATTTATGGGTCAAATATATTCTCCAAGAGAAGACAAAGTAGCGGGAATAGAAGTAGTAAAAGAAAATCACAACGGCAACATTGGACATATTGCTTTTAGCTGTCAAAATTTGGAGCGTTGCTTATATTATCTTGAGCATAGAGGTTTTACTATGAATACTTCTACCATTGTCAAAGAAAATGGCAAAATTAGCCGAGTTCATTTGGTAGGCGATAATGCAGGTTTTACTATTCAACTAATAAAAAAATGCTAGTTGCTGGTAAGTATACTGCCTAGATTGTCTATATCTCCTGCACCCAATATCAAAATTATATCCTTAGTTTGCGCTTTTTTTGCTAGATGCGTGGCAATATCCATTATATTGTTGTAATAATACTTGTTTTTGTGAGGTATTTTTTCATAAAGCGTTATGGCGGATATTCCGTCGGAGGGCTTTTCTCTTGCGCTATATTCTTTACACATAATTAGTTCGTCACAGTAAGTAAGACAACTGCAAAATTCATCAAATAGCTTTGCGGTACGACTATAAGTATGCGGTTGAAAGACAACATATAGTTTGGACTGTTTGTCCATCAAACTTCTTGCGGTGTTGATTTCTACTTCTATTTGACTAGGATGATGGGCATAATCAATTATGATGCTAGCGCCCAAAAAGTAGCCTAAATGTTCGAATCGTCTTTTGACGCCACCAAAATCCTTTAGTCCTTTTACTACAATTTGTTCATCAATGCCAAGAAGGTCACAAACAACGAAGCAAGCCGCTGCGTTAAAAATATTATGCTTTCCTGCTAAACCAAGCTTAATTGTGCATTTGGGTATCCCAAGATGACTTATTGAGAACTCAAAGTATCCTTTTTTGTATTCACTTATGTTGCTAATTACATATTCGTTATCGATGTTTTGTCCGTAAGTAATTACTGGGTTATGTCTTTGTCGGACTTTATAGTATGGGGTATCGCCGTTGGTAATTTTTAGGTGTGAAGTGTTATCAAAGAACGAATCAAAAGTGTCATATATTTCCGTTAAGTTTTTGTAAGTGTCAGGGTGGTCGTTTTCGGCGTTTAACACTAAGGCAATTTTTGGCTTAAGCGCAAGCAAACTTTTGCGGTATTCGCAAGCTTCTGTTACAAAATAACTGTTTCCGCTGTAATAAAAATTTCCTAAGTCCTTTATATCTCCACCAATATGCCCGCAAAAGGGCAGGGATGCTTTGTTCATAATGTGGATAAGCATACCTGTAACTGTGGTTTTGCCGTGGGTCCCGGCAACGGCTATTGTGTTGTCAAATAAGCAAGAGACTTCTCCCAAAAAAATATATCTTTCCAAGCAAGGTATTCCTATTGATTTGCAAAAAACCAACTCTTCGTTATCAGGAGGGATTGCCGAAGAAAAGACAACCAAATCCACGTTATTTATTTTTGAGATGTCGGTACCTACCCAGACTATGCAGCCGTGTTCTTCTAGAAGCAAAAGCTTGTCGGAAAAAGACCTGTCGCTACCGGATACGGCAAGGTTATTTTTTCGCATCAGAAGGGCGAGGGAGGATAGGCTTACCCCTCCAACTCCGATGAAGTGAACCTTTTTTATACGGCAAAAATCAAGCATAAACTAATCTATGCGAAAATGATAAATATTGTGTTATTTACTTGACATCGGACCATACTTTTTATATAATAGACCTGTTTCAATAAGTAATAAACCGAAAATGAGGTGAGGATATGAAAGAAAATATACATCCAAATTATAAGATAGTAGACGTTACCTGCGCTTGCGGAGCATCGTACCAATTAGGCACTACCAAAAAGGTGGATTCTATGAAGGTAGAAATTTGCGCACAGTGCCATCCTTTTTATACAGGAAAGCAAAAGAACATTCAGAGTGGCGGTAGAGTAGAACGCTTTAATAAGAGATTCGGAGAGAGCGCGCTGAAGTAACTTTATAGTACAATAATTAGCGCAGTACAATAATTGTGTTGCGCTGATTTTATTAAAGCTAATATCCCGCAGGGATATTTTTTGCTATATTAGGGAGGTTTGATGAAGAAGAAAAACTGTTGTAATATCGGCGGACAGGCTGTTTTGGAGGGGGTAATGATGAGAGGCCCTTCTTCTATGGCGACTGCCGTAAGGGACAACAAGGGCGAAATCGTTATCGAAAGTAGTCGTCATACTCCTGTAAAAGAAAAACCTGCTATTTATCGGATGCCTATAATAAGGGGAATGATAAGTTTTTTTGGTTCTATGGTTATGGGAATGAAAATAATAAATCGTAGCAGCGAAGTCTTTGGCGATATGAGCGAGGAAGCGCCATCACGGTTTGAAAAGTGGCTTGCAAAGACTTTTAAGATTGATATAATGACAGTAGTTATAGCAATCGGCGCTATTTTGGGAATATTATTTAGCGTAGCATTATTTGTATTTATTCCACAGCTAATAACTACCGGTATTTTTAGTTTGGCAAAGCTTGGTATGGGCGGATTAGGAATGAGCGTAGTTTATAACTTAATTGCCGGCGTGATAAGAATGGGTATTTTTATTGGTTACATTGCCATAATAAGCAAAGTTAGGGATATAAAAAGACTCTTTATGTACCACGGCGCTGAGCATAAAACTATTTCTTGCTACGAAAGTGGTATGGAATTAACTGTAGAAAATGCTCAAAAAATGACTACAATTCACGACCGTTGCGGAACCACATTTATGTTTATAGTAATGGCGTTTTCAATTCTATTTTTTGCGGCATTTCCTATAGAATTAGTTGCTAACGCAAGTGGCGTTGCCAACTTTTTTATTAGAGTTTTGAGCCGTATTATAATGATACCAATCGTTGCCGGCTTATCGTATGAACTTTTGAAGCTTTTTGCTAAGTATGACAATAAGCTTACCAGAATACTAAAAACGCCAGGTATGTGGCTACAAAAATTGACTACGAAATCCCCCGACGACAAAATGGTAGAAGTGGCAATGGCTGCATTTAACGAAGTTTTGGCGTTGGAAGCTGACAAAGATTATCCTACTAAGACTTTTTTAACCTACAAAACGGTAGAAAAGACGGTTAAGGATTTGGAAAGTCAAAAAATAAATGAAAACGAAGCCGAACTTATTTTGTGTAATCTCCTAAAAGCCGACAAAAAAAGCGATTTGTACGATGGCAGGAGAGTGGACAGTAATACTTATAACACTGCAATAAAATATGCAAAGAGAAGAGCCAAGGGCGCGCCTTTGCAATATGTTATGGGTAAGGCTTGTTTTTATGGCTATGATTTTGTGGTTAACGAAAACACACTTATACCGCGTTTTGATACCGAAGTTATTGTTGAAAAGGTAATAAACTTAGCAATTAAGTTCGAAAGTCCAAAGATTTTGGATTTGTGTACAGGCAGCGGTGCTATAGCTATTGCGGTAAAAAAGAATAGTAATAGCTATGTTGTGGCAACAGATATATCTATTGATGCAATAGAAGTGGCAAAGAAAAATGCCGAGCTTCTTGAAGCCGAAGTTGATTTTAGGGTAGGTAGCTTATTTATGCCTGTAAGGGGAGAAAAATATGATATAATAGTAAGTAATCCTCCCTATATACAAACTTTGGCTATTGATGGACTGGACAAAGAGGTGGTAGACTATGAACCCAGACTTGCTCTTGATGGCGGCGCTGACGGGTTAAATTATTATAAAGATATTGCCCAAAAAGCAGAAAAGTATATAAATAATGGCGGTTATCTAGTTTTGGAAGTGGGAGTTGACCAAGCCGAAGAAGTAACAAAATTATTAAATAAATACGAAATTGAGTATATTTACGATTATAATAATCCTCCAATCAAGAGGGGCATCATTGCAAAAATTGTACTTGAGGAAATATAAAACGGAGGATAGCCGATGTTTGAAAGATTGGCATTAATGAAACAACGTTTTGATGAGTTGAACACATTGCTAAGCGATGCTACAATATTATCAAGACAGGATGAATGGAGAAATTTGACAAAAGAGCATTCCGCTCTATTGCCGGTTATAGATGCTTACGACAGATTTACAAAACTGGAAGAAGATATGGAACAATGCAAGGAAATTATGAGTGGTCAAGATAAAGAAATGGCCGAACTTGCGGAATTGGAATTTTATGAGCTAAGGGAAAACAAAGATAAAGTTGAGGAAGAATTAAAAATTCTTCTGTTGCCGAAAGACCCTATGGATGACAAAAATGTTATTATAGAAATTCGTGCAGGCGCGGGAGGAGAAGAGGCTAGTTTGTTTGGTATGGAGGTATGTCGTATGTATCACCGCTATGCCGAAAGAATGCGCTGGAAAATTGAGGACATTGATATAAATGATACCGAACTTGGAGGTATTAAGGATGCCACTTTTATGATTAAGGGGCATGGAGCTTATAGCAAGTTAAAATACGAGAGCGGAGTTCACCGTGTGCAACGAGTTCCCGAAACCGAATCTCAAGGTAGAGTTCATACTTCAACTATTACCGTGGCAATACTTCCTGAGACCGAAGAGGTAGACTTCGAAATTTTAGAAAAAGATTTGAAAATTGATACCTATCGAAG
>CAYIZR010000090.1:0-5416 GCA_964367755.1 uncultured Christensenella sp.
TAAAGATTATAGTGTTTTTTATTGCTTTTCCCAAAAAGGCGATTAAATATTTTTTTAATACTATTTTGTTTTTGAAAAAACACTCTTATGGTATAATAAAAATGTCAAATAAACATAAGAGGGTTAATTATTTAATGGGTAGCGCAAAAAGCTCAGTCAAAATAAAAAGGAGAACTAAAGTGATAATAATTGTTTTGACTATTATTTTGTTGTTAACTGCATTCTTTGTATGGCAAAACAATGATATTATTATAAATAAAATAAGTATTTCGAATGAAAAAGTGCCTTTAGATTTTATTGGTTACAAAATTTTACATATTTCTGACTTGCATAATAAGATGTTTGGAAATAATCAAAAACGGCTAGTGTCTAAAATAAAAGAACTATTGCCAGATGTCATTTTTATTACTGGTGATTTGATTGATAGCCAGAGGACAAATATAAAAACTGCCCTGGTTTTGATAGAGCAGATTGTAGAAATTGTCCCAGTGTACTATGTCAACGGCAATCACGAGGCAAGAGCGCTGAGCGAGTATCAGAAACTAAAAATAGAAATGGATAAGCTGGGAGTAAATATATTGGAGAAGGATAAAGCATTATTAAATATAAATGATTCTGTTATTGAAATAATTGGTATAAACGATCCTCTATTTTCGGGTTCGACTCAAAGCTATAGTGATAAGGCCGTGACAAATGAAGAATTAGGTAGGTTGGCAGGCGATGAAGATAACTTCACAATTTTATTGGCGCACAGACCCGAACTTTTGGACATTTATGCTCAAAATGGAATTGATTTAGTTTTTTCCGGACATGCACACGGCGGACAAATTAGGTTGCCTGTAATAGGTGGATTGATTGCCCCCAATCAAGGAATTTTTCCTAAACTTACTCAAGGAGTTCACCAAAAAGATGACACATCTATGGTGATAAGCAGAGGATTGGGAAACAGCATAATACCTTTTAGAGTGTTTAATCGACCCGAGTTATTATTGATAACTTTAAGCAAATAGTTAATATATGAAAAAAGGAAAACTATTATAGTTTTCCTTTTTTTTAATTAGTTTTACTATTATTCTTCTACTCTTATAATGGCATCGATACTCTTAATGTCGTCCATAAGTTCTAGTTGGCGGATTGCTTTATTTATATTATTTTCCCCAGTTTTGTGAATCATAAAGATAATAGTAGCAATACCAAGTTTTGTTTGTTGTTGCATAGTGTTTATGCTGACATTATTTTTGCCAAATATACCTGCGATTTTGGATAAAACACCTGCTTTATCTTCAACATTCATGCGGATATAATACTCACATTGAAAGTTTTTGCTAAAGTACTTGTCGCTTATTTCATTAGTGTTTTTGAAAGAGGTGTACTTTGGTTTATTGTTAGCGGCAAAAACAATGTCGCTGACAATTGCGCTACCTGTAGGCAAATCACCTGCGCCCCTACCGTAGAGCATTATGTCGCCCACGTTGTCGCCAAGTATATGAACTGCGTTAAAACTGCCCTTCACGCTTGCTAAGGGGTGGGAATTGGGAATGAAAGCAGGATGTACACGCGCTTCGATTTTTCCGTTCACCTTTTTGGCAATTGCAAGAAGCTTTAGAGTATAGCCTATTTGTTTGCCGAACTCAATGTCGATTTTGTTTACATTGCTGATGCCTTCGCGGTAAATGTTTTTTATAGGCACCTTAGTATGGAAAGCAAGGCTACTTAATATACTTAGCTTGTACATACTGTCAAAACCGTCTACATCGGCGGTTGGATTGGCTTCGGCATAGCCTAGCGCTTGAGCCTGACTAAGGACATCGGCATAATTTAAGCCTTCATCTGCCATTTTTGAAAGAATAAAATTGGTTGTGCCGTTTACAATGCCCATCAATGACAATATATTGTTGCCTTGCATACTCTCGGTTAAAGTTCTGATAATTGGTACTCCACCTACGCATGTTGCCTCAAAATATAGTCCTGCTTTGCCTGATTTGGCAGCGGCCTCCAGTTCGTCCCAATGTTTGCTAAAAAGTTCTTTATTAGCAGTTACGATGCTTTTGCCAGCAAGTAGACATTTTATTAAAAAGCTTTTTGCAGGCTCTATTCCGCCGAAAAATTCTGCTACGATATGAACGTTCGGGTCGTTTGCTACCTTATCAATATCTGTGGAAACAATGTTCATATCAACGCCTAAAGCGCTTGCTTTGCTCAAATCCTTTTCAATAATATGTAGAATCGATAAATCAACGCCATTATTCTTTTTTATTGCGTTATAATTATTTTTTAAGATTCGGTAAGTTCCGCCGCCTACAGTGCCAAGGCCTAATAATGCTACACCAATTTTTTTCATAATGCTCTCCTTAGTTTTTTATTTATTGCAATCGTAAAGAATACGCAAGCCTTTTAGGCTCAAAGCGCGGTCTATTACGTCAATTAGTGAAGTTTTACAGTCTTGTAGCAATAATTGGCTCATACCGCCTGTTGCTACAACTTTTGCATTTTCTAAGCCTATTTCGGCTTTTATATTTTTTACAATGTATTCTACTAAGCCGGTAAAACCATAAATCACGCCTGCTTGCATATTTTCCACTGTGTTTTTACCAATTATTGAAGCGGGTTTAACTAGTTCTATTCTGGGAAGTTTGGCAGCCGTATTGACCAAACTTTCGGTACTGGATTTTATTCCGGGGGCTATAAGACCGCCTACGAAAACGCCGTTTTTGTCGACCACGCCAAAGGTAGTTGCACTGCCAAAGTCTACTGTGATTACCGGCCCGCCATATATTTTATATGCCGCAACGGCATTTACAATACGGTCGCTTCCTAGATCTTGAGCAATATAGTCGATAGTCATGCCTGAAAGGTCAATTTTGTGTGAAACCATTATGGGCTTAACATGCATATAATAAGAACACATATGCTCTAAAGTATAGTTAATACTGGGAGCTACACTGCTGATTATTATGCCGTCAATGTTAGAAAATGTGAATCCGTTTTGTTCAAGAAGGTCAAACAAAATCATCCCGAATTCGTCGGCGGTTTTGCTAGTATCTGTAGCTATACGCCAGGTTTTTATCGTTTTTTGCTCATTGGCAAGTCCAATTTTTATATTACTATTGCCAACATCCATTAGTAAAATCATTTGTCTATCCTTTTAGCTGTATTATCATAGATTTTAACATAAATATACTACTATTGCAATAAAAAATAGTATCAGGAGGGACCTTAAATTATTAAAGAATAACTCCATACACCAAAATGCCGCTTAGCGCGCTCAAAACAATTAGTAAAGCTGGATGAATTTTTTTCTTAATTCCTTTCTTTTTTATGGGAATTTGGGAGATTGTAAAGAGAATAACAAGTAAAATAAGTCCCACAAAATTAGTATTTTTGAAGCTTTGAAAGGAAGTAATACTAACCTGAGAAAATACTGTTTGTCTTGTCAAATTAAAGAATGCAAAAAAGATAAGCCCGATAACAGCTGGCCGAAGAGCAAAAAAAGCGTCTTTTATCGTCTGTTTTTCGGTAAATTTAGTAAAAAATGCAGCTATTAGCATTATTATGATTAAAGATGGAAGTACAACGCCAAATGTTGAGCAGATGCCTCCGAAAATGCCGGCTTCTTCCACACCCACAAAAGTGGCAATATTTATGGCAAATGGCCCAGGCGTTGATTCGCTTATGGCAATAAAATTGATTAGCATTTCTTCACTAAGCCAACTATTTGCGATAACTTCGGAGCTTATTAGGGGTATCATTGCATACCCACCGCCGATAGTGAACAAACCTATTTTGAAAAAAGTCCAAAAAAGCTGAAAATATATCATAAATTGACCTCCTTGATATACTTAATCAGCCGAATTATAAAGCAATAAACGATACCTGCCGCTGCGCAGCAAAGTAAGGTATATATGATGCTAAAAGATGTAAAATAGGTTATTGCAAAGGTTGCAAGCAAAATAATTATACCAAAAACAGTTTTTTCAGTTTTTTTGTAAAGTCTAATTACCGCGCCGAGGATAAGGGCAAGTGCGCCAATACGCATACCTTTTAGTGCGTAACCAACAAACACATTGGCGCTGAATGCTTCAATAAAAAAACTTATAGCAAAAATAATAATAAAAGAGGGTAAAACCACTCCTAGAGTTGCTGCAAGAGCGCCGACAATTTTTCCTTTTCGAAAGCCGACATATGTGCTAGTATTGATTGCAATAGGGCCAGGGGTAGTTTCTGCTATGGCAAGAATGTTAAGCATATCTTCACTGCTAAGCCATTGCTTTTTTTCTACTATTTCCTTTTCGACAAGAGCAATCATAGCATAACCGCCGCCGAAACAAATTATGCCGATTTTGAAAAATGTCCAAAACAAATCTAGTATGTTGAGTAAATACTTTTTATTTTGGCTATCGTCCTTTATAGATTTATTTTTCCGCATATACTATTCCTTAAATATGTCTCTTTTTTCATATATGCATTATAGCATAAATGTTGCTTTTTTTATATTATTTTTCTTTATTATGTGTTAAAATAGATATAAAAACAAGATGTGGTGAAAAATATATGTATGATTTAGCAATAATAGGCGGAGGCGTTAGCGGACTAACAGCAGCGGCAGTTGCCATAAATAGAGGCTTAAGCGTGTTGATTTTGGAATTTGGAGCGCGCGTTGGGCAAAAACTACTAATAACAGGCAACGGCAAAGCCAATTTATCGAATACAAATATGTCAGCAGAACGCTATAACGACATTTTTGTGTGTGATTTTTTGCATGGCAGTCAAAAAGTATACGACTTTTTTGAATATATAGGATTAAAAACAAAGGTGGTAGATGGCAGAGTATATCCATATTCGGAATCGGCTGCAGCTGTGCTTAATTTGTTAAGAAAAAAGGTGGAAAAAGCAGAAATAATTGTAAATTATGAAGTTGAGGACATTAGTATAGAAGAAGGACACTTTTTAATTAACAATTATTACAGAGCGCTCAACTGCATATTTTGCACGGGGAGCGCAGCAACTAAAGGCAAAAATAGCCATAATCTTTTGCAAAAAATGGGACATAGATGTTTAGAGCTTAAACCGTCAATCGTTCCACTAATTACCGACACTACCTATATAAAAGGTCTTTCGGGTTTGCGGGTTAAAGCAAAACTAAGCCTGATTTGTAATAATAAAGTAGTAAATAGCGCTACAGGTGAGATTTTGTTTAAGGACAGCGGTATTAGTGGCATTGTCAGTATGGAATTGTCATCATATATAGCCAGAAATAGTAAAAACTATAATGTAAGTGTGGATTTTGCTATGGATTTTGAGGAAAAAGAAATTGCGGACTTTTTGGAGAAAAATAGCCTTGAAGGTTTGTTACAACGAGCTTTAGCTGATGCTGTTGTTAGGCAGGCTCTTGCAAGAAAGGTTCCAACATATAAGG
>CAYIZR010000091.1:0-5350 GCA_964367755.1 uncultured Christensenella sp.
GCCACAATACCGCTATGGGCCGACATTATTTCCAAAAACTTCTTACTCAACACTTTATCGGTCTCAAAAAACACCTTATCAATAGTGCTAACAAAACCAATAGGGTCTCCAAAAGCTGTAGTATCGCAGTCGTGTTGAACGACCTTTTCGGCTACAACGATTTCCATAATATCCGTCCTGCCAAGACCTCCGCTAACCCCAGTGCTTATAATGAATTCCGGTTTGTATCTATTTATCATAAGCGTCGCTGCATAAGCGGCGTTAACCTTGCCTATACCGCTCAATACAAATGCCACCTCTTTGTCTCCTATCTTGCCCGAAAAAAAGTCTTTTTGTCCTATCTTTTCTTTTTTTAAGGAGTCTATCTTATCCAAGTAAGGTTTTAGCTCGCTTTCCATAGCTACAATTATGCCAATCATTCATTCTCCATTATATAATGGATTTTGCCCATATATGGAATATATTACCACACCTTGATTATTTCGTCAACATTTATATGCAAGCACCAAAAAAGGCAGGGTAGCTACCCTGCCTTTTTATCAATAAAAATTCTCCTTTTTTTTTATATCAATTCACAAATAATATCGGTTAATTCAGTGGGATTATTTATTGGCATACCCGCTATCATAAGCGCTTGAGAATACAACACCTCAATTAGTTTGCCAGCCTTATCCTTATCCTCTTCAAAATACTTGTTAAGCTTCTCATATATAGTATGGTTTGCATTGATTTCTAATACTTTTTGGGCTTTTACCCCCTCTTTTGGCGCATTAGGCATACTTGATAGCACCCTCTCCATTTCTATAGATACATCACCTTTAGAGCTCAAACAAACAGGATGAGTCTTCAAAAATTTGGTTAACTTAACCTCTTCAATTTTGTCCTTCAACGTTTCCTTAATAAAGGTAACTAATTCGGGATTATCTACGCTATCGGTGTCCTTTTCTTCTATGCCCAAATCCTCTCCCGCTATGGAGCGGAACTCTTTTTCACGATAATTATACAAGAATTTTATGGCGAACTCGTCCATATCTTCGGTAAAGCATAGAATATCATAACCAAATTCTAGTACTTTTTCACTTTGCGGAAGCGCCTTAATTGCCTCAACTGTCTTAGCGCTTGCGTAGTATATATACTTTTGTCCCTCAGCCATATTGTCAACATACTCACTTAACGTTACCATTTTGTCTTCTTTGACCGAATGGAATATTACCAAATCCTGCAACATTTCTTTATTCATACCCCAGTTTTCATAAAGTCCATACTTTAATTGTGGACCGAACCCTTCAAAAAACTTAATATATTTTTCTCTGTCGTTAAGTAGCATGTTAGTTAATTCGGTCTTTATTTTCTTTTCCAAATTAGCAGCGATTAGCTTAAGTTGACGGTTATGTTGAATGGTTTCTCGAGAAATATTGAGAGTAAGTTCGCTATCGGCTAAACCCTTTACAAAGCTAAAATAATCGGGAAGCAAATCTTTACATTGTTCGGTAATTAACACTCCATTAGTATACAATCGCAAGCCTTTTTCATAGCTTTTGGTATAATAATTATATTGTGGATGAGCAGGAATAAACAAAAGCGCCTTGTAATCAATTGCCCCTTCAGCTGAAGTATGAATCACCGTTAACGGCTCTTCGCTATCGTAAAACATATTTTTGTAAAACTCGTTATATTCCTCTTTCTTGATTTCATTCTTATTTTTCTTCCAAAGAGGTATCATACTGTTAAGCGTTTCTTTTTCTTTATAATCTACTTGCTTGCCGTCTTCCTCTTTATAATGAGTTGTTTCCATTCTTATAGGATAACGGATATAGTCACTATAACGTTTAACAAGCTCTTTAATTTTGTGTTCTTCCAAAAACGCATCAAAATTATCGTCATCGGTATTTTTCTTCAAATACATAGTAATAACTGTGCCGTGACTATCTTTTTCTGCCTTTTTTACATCATAACCCTCGGCGCCCTTACTAACCCACAAATGAGCATCTTCACTTCCATAGGCTTTACTAAGCACTTCTACCTTTTCGCTGACCATAAATGCCGAATAAAAACCAACACCAAACTGCCCGATTATATTTATATCCTCTTTCCCTTCACTATCTTTCTTAAAATCTAAACTGCCACTCTTGGCAATAACCCCTAAGTTGCTTTCTAGCTCTTCGCAGTTCATACCTATTCCGTTGTCACTTATTTTCAAAATACGGTTATCTTTGTCCGCAACAATTTCTATGTAAAAATCCTCTCTAGACAAACCGCTTATTCCATCAGTGAGACTTTTATAATACAATTTGTCAATGGCATCACTTGAATTGCTAAGTAACTCTCTAATGAAAATCTCCTTGTGCGTATAAATAGAATTAATCATCAAATCCAATACTCTTTGTGATTCTGTCTTAAACTTCTTCATCCTTTACCTCCATATTCTAAGCTTAATATTTAGCTGTGTTATGCAATAAGTGCTAGCACTCTATATGTTTGATTGCTAACAGAAGATATTATAAAACTATACCCAACATATTGCAAGCATTTTCTAAAAATTATTAAAATTTTTTCGCATAGTTAAATATTTACAAAAATAGGATAAACTAAACTATATGTTAAAAAAAATGACTGCCACTATAATACTTGTGCTATTTTTGATATTACTCATTTCTGTCATCGTAGGTTTATCCGCTTCGATGAAATTAGAAAAGCAAAATTATTACTTGTCAAGCTTCCCTAATTTAAGCGGACTAAAAATAATGCATTTAAGCGACCTGCATTACCCAAACAACGGCGTAGAACTGTCAACAATAGTATCCGAAGCAGAATCTTATTCTCCTCACCTCATTTTTTTAAGCGGAGATACCTTTGACAAGAGTGCAACAAGGCAAGATGTTGTTAAACTACAACCCTTTTTTAACAAACTTAACTTAATTGCACTTACTTTTGGTGTAATCGGTAATCACGAAATTGGCAGCGAAATACTAGATGACTTTATCGCCCTTTCTCAAGCTAGCGGAGGCATAAAGCTCCTCAACAACGAAATCGTCTACTACACCTATAACAGCGAGCAAATCGCAATAATAGGGCTTAAAGACGCATTCAAATACAATATAAAGAATATACCCGCGCTAAATAGCGTTAACGATAACGCTACAAAAATACTCATTGCCCACCGCCCCGAAAAATTCCCTGACTACGTTACCGAAAACAATCGCCCTCAACTTATCTTTGCCGGACACGCCCACGGCGGGCAAATCAGGCTTTTTGGCAAAGGCTTATATGCGCCTAATCAAGGACTTTTCCCTCGCTATACCGAGGGAGAATACAAAAAAAACGGCTGTTCTATGTTCGTCAGCCGTGGTCTTGGAGATAGCGCAAGCAATTTGCGCTGGTTTAACAGTTATCACATAATAACTGTAGAATTTACTTAATCTTCATTAATTCTACGATAGTATTCTGCCTTGGCAACAGCGGCCTTAGCTTGCTTTCTAGCGCGAGAATATCTTGCCTTGTCCTTAGATATAAATATAAGCATTATTATAATGACAAACAGTATTACTACCACCCCAACTCCTGCCGGTAAATAATCATTATAAATCACCAAAGTCCCTTGACTGCCTGTTTCCACCGTCAATTTTCCGTCTTTATAATCAAAATAACGCAAAGTATTCATTTTTCCATCAGCGTCAACAATAACCGCTCTCATAAAAATTTTGTTTAACTGAAGACCTTCAATAACTAGCTTATAGGTGTCACCATATGCTTCTCCGTCTATATCTATCGCATATTCGGCGGCAACAATGCTTCCTAATTTGCTAAAAACAGCTTCTGAAGACTCTGTCACCGTTATTGTTGCATCGGGAGAAAAAGACCCACTTACCTTTCCCGTTAATCCGCCCAAAGCGGTCATTTCTTTTTTATTTACTCTAAGAAGTCCTGGTTCATATTCAAACTCATAATTATTTGATGCTGCGCCATAGGGAATAAGCTCATAATCTCCGACATCCCAATCTTCTTCATTGACGGTAGGTAACGTAGTTAGACTCTTTTTGTCCTCACCTTGGGCAAATCCACTGTATGTATATGAAAATTCAGGGATATCTCCAATATTTATTACTATATCATTTAACGTTATTTTCAAAGGCTTCTTTTCTATAATAAACTGTCTGGTATCTCCACCCAAAATAGCGTAATTATTATTACTTAATACAGCTTTTGCCAAGTATATACCGGCATTCTTGGGTGTTTTGTTATATTGCACATTTACCGTTACAATATCGTTTAGAAGAGGGCTTCCCAAAACAAAACAACCTACGCTTTGTATCTGCCCATTATAAATTAGTCCCTCATACTGTTCAAAACCTACCATAAGCGAACGCTTTGTTATGGTATACTCTCCCGGTATAAAATCAACGTTATAATTTATGTTATTAAAACTCCCGACAATATCATATCTACCGGCAGAGGTGCCTACGCTTTTTGTTAAGCTTATACCCAAATCTTCTAGACTATCTTCTCCCACCAAAGTATCACCGTCATATAGCGTATAAGCTAAGCTATTAAAAGGCTCTCCATATACAGATGATCTGTTAGCAATAACAACCCTTACATTTTTCGGTTTTATAGTATAAGTGCCTTTTGTAAAAAACACTTTATAATTCTCACTGTTATTTGTTCCGCTTATTTGATAATTACCAGCTGAAGTGCCCGTCGCCTTAGTAAGAACTATCCCCACATCCGTCAAAGTATCGCCATTTACTACCGACCCTTCGGTAATTTCACACGTAAGCTCTGATAAAGGCTCTCCAAAAAAACTATCTTTGTTGTTAATATTCGCATATAATGCTCTTTTATATATGGTTATAGTTACTTCATTGCTCACAACAACTTCACTTTGGCTACTTTCTGTATCTATGGCTATAATCTCACAATAATAACTGCCATTGTTAGCAAATCCTTCGAATTCATAACTACTACCTTCTCCAACTTTAGCAAACTCACTTTGCCCCGTTAACTTAGCATACCAAGAATATACTAAGGTGACAGTTTCATCCTCGTGGGACGCTACCACCGACAAAGACTTTGTTTGTCCGTCATATGTGCCACTATAATTAACAGGTTGTATATCTATAACAGGATTTGCCACCTCAGCAGCTCGCGCCGAGTTAAGACTCACCTCATAACTAGCAAAAAGCATAAAAAAGCATACAAAAATTAGAACTGCCACAAAGGTAAGCAATCCCGCCAAAAAATATTTGTTACCGTTTAGTCTTTTCTCCACACTAAACCTCTTTTTCTAATATGATTATTATATAGGAAATATGCTTTTATGTCAATATAATAATAGTTTTACCATTTCAAT
>CAYIZR010000092.1:0-5299 GCA_964367755.1 uncultured Christensenella sp.
TTAGTGTAGTATAAATGTATTATGTTTTTATAGAGGTATATTTTATGAATAATGAATCGCAAATGACAAACAATCAAAATCCCGACCATATTCCTACTAAAGAAAAGATTTTTTATGGCGCGGGCGCAATGATGGACGGCGGCGGAGTAGCGCTGATGTCTTGTGTAATGCTAGCTTATATGAACAAAGCTCTCGGCATTGCAGCTGCAATAGCATCAACTATTATGATGCTTGCAAAAATGTGGGACGCCATAACAGATCCTTTGATGGGTATGATTTCCGACAATACGCGTAGCAAATATGGTCGCAGAAAACCTTATATGGTAATAGGCGGTTTTTTGCTTATTATAGCGCTATTTTTATTGTTCGCGCCTATAGGGACTTGGGGATTTTCTTATGGCGGCAAAATAGCATGGGTACTTGTTATGTATATTATATGGAATACTTGTTCTACATTAACACAAGTTCCTTATACATCAATGTCAAGTGACATTTCTCCTGACTTTAAGGAAAGAAACAGTGCAAACACTATAAAACTAGTTTTTTCGGCGGTAACGTCTGGCCTTGCATATGTTCTTCCACTTCTGTTTTTGGAATCCTTAGTAAAATACGTTAATAACACCGATGCAAACCCGATTTTCGGAGCTATGAGCCCTGTAAAATTCTGGTTGGTTATTTCTATAGTTTTTGGCGCTTTGTTCGGTGGTGGTTTAATTGTTTGCGGTTTGGGCACAAAAGAGAGAGTAAAAGTACCTCGTGACAAAGCAAAAACAAAAATTGATCTTAAATCATTTTTGAAGAGTTATGTTGACCCGTTTAAGAACAAATCATTTAAGTGGCATATCGTTATGTACGTTACGGCATTTATGTGTATGGATATTATTTCCGCTTTGGCGGCATATTACGCTTTGGACGTATGGTACGGTCAAACATTATTAGGGAAGAGCTTTTCTTCTATGTATATAGTAGCTCCGTTAATGGTTGCAGCTGTGCTAGCTTTCCCCTTGGCGCGTTATATGATGGATAAGAAGAGCAAACAGTTTGCTTTCCGTATGGGCTTACCTTTCTACATAATTGGTGGAATAATGATGGCGGCAATGGATCCTTCTTGGGCTCCTCCAGTGCTTGTACCTATCGTAGCATTTGTTATGGGTCTTGGTTTTGGCGGCGCGCAGATGATGCCTTGGATTATTTTCCCGGATACAATAGACGTAGCCGAATTAAAGACAGGCGCTCGTCCTACCGGAAATTATAGCGGAATAATGACTTTAATTCGCAAACTAGCCGGAGCATTGGGAGTTGGTATGGTTGGTTGGGTGCTAACCGGTGTTGGTTATGTTCAACAAGAAGGACAGAATATTATTCAAACACCTGGCGTACTTTTGGCAATTCGTCTTCTAATGGGAATATCTATAGTTGTCTTAATATCTATTGCTCTTATCGGTTCTTTCAAATATAAGGTAAATAACCACAAACTTACCCGCATACGCTATCTTGTAGAAAAACAAAAGGGTGATGAAGAACTAAGTGAAGAAGAGCTTGCAGAAAAAGCAAAGCTAATTGAGGAACTTGCCTAAAATACTGTATTATAACAGGATAAATATGGATAGAAGTGTGAAAAATAACAGACTTATCAATGACATCATGTCGAATTCTTCTCCGGTGACGATACTTTTATCGTCATCGGACGGAGATAGTATCGATTTTGTGTCCGATTTATGCAACTGTTACAAAACTACTTTTTGGATTAACGCCGAATATAATAATATGTATTCCTTTACCATAACTCTTGCGCAAAAGGTATTTAACGGCGATTGCACAATGATGCGCAAATTTATGCAGTTTAAGTACTGTGAATTAGAATACAATAAAGAAAATATTATTCTTAACGTCGCCTTGCAAAAGATAAGTACTTTGTCAGGCGATTGTTTGCTTGTGATGGATAATTTGGAATTATTGCCTAAGGGTGATATAAACTGTTTGATAGAATTGTTGATTAAAAATTGTCCGAAAAATCTAAAAATACTTTTAATAAGTGAAACATTTTTGAACCTTAATTACAATTTGTTCGAGCCCAATTGTCCTAAGCTTATTGATGAGTTGATGTTGACAAAAGACAAGCTTTATGACTTGTCAATTATTGATCAGGCAGGTTTGTCTATTGACGACCTTGCATTTATTTCTTATATAAGTCAAATAAGGCATTGCGATAGAAAATTTGTTCACGATATATATCCGACAGGCAACGAAATATTGTCAATGCTTAGCATAAAATATAAAAACTTGGTATTTTGCAAAGGCAGCGAGCTTTATTGGATAAATCCAGAATTGCATGATTACCTTATAGAAAGATATCAAGAGTTTGAAAACTATGATATGTATTCCGAGGATATCAATCTCCGTCTATACAGGCATTTTATAGAGGGGAATAGAGTAGTTATGGCAATTAGGGTAGCTTTGAGTAACAAATGGTACAATCTAGCCGATGATGCCTTAAAAAGTTTGATTTCCGACCCATTGCGAAAATTTACTTTATACGATTTTGGTAACAATATAGTTCCTGACAATATCAGAAAGCACGATTTTTCTAATTATTTTTATTGTAGATATTTGCATTGTCTTACAGAGTATTATTATTGTAATTTGGAAATTGCCTTAAAAATGGCCAATGCCTTAATTAAAGAGGCAGAGCCTATGTCGCAAGCTTTGTATGATTTGTACTATATAAAAGTACGTATTTTAGCTGCTAGCGGGTTTAATCAGGAAGCAGTAGATTTATGTTATCGGGTGTTAAAAAGCGAAATATGTGAGGGTGACGTTAATAGCATTTATAAATTACAATGCTTATTTGGTTACTTGCCGCAACTTTTCAGGAATACTAATAGAGTATTGGACGTTACTAAGCTAAAAAGATATGAAGAAATGCTTACTGCAGACATTTATGAGAATAGTTATTGGTATCCCAAAATAATTCAAGCAGCGGCGGAAGCATATTTTGATTTAGGATATTACACCAAAGCTATAACTAAAGTTGAACAATTAAAAGAGATTTTTCCTTTTTATGTATTGCCTCATAAGCTAATTGACTATTATTATTACAGTGGCGATGTGGGAAAATATATGCGCGCAGCGGAAATTTGTTTGGAAAACTCCAAAATGTATAATATTGATGGTGATTTAGCCAGTGTCTATGGTCTTTTGGCAAAGGGTAGTATGTATTATGAAAAATACGATAAAGCTTTAGAATATATGGAGCTAGCTGTTACTTGCGAAAACTCCAGTGAACAAGTTAAGTACTATTCTATAGCGTTAAGAGCTGTTATGCACGCAAAAATGGGAAAAATCACCTATGCTTGGGATTTGGCTACCATTTATGCAAAAATATGTGAGCTTAACAATCCTAAATTTACTTACTATTTTTATGCAGTATTAGCTTTTTGTAGTTGGAAAAACAAAGACTTTGAGCAAACCAAATATTATGCTAATAAGTGTTTGCAGTCTGCAAGCGCAAAGAGCGGAACTTGGTTTTTGGCATCGGCTATGAGCCTTAGCTGTATTATCTCTCGCGGGGAAATACGTGATTCCAAAACATTACTTACCAAATTTTTGAATTCTTGCAAAACCTTCAGTATGGAATCAATTATTTTAGATTACTATGAATGCTTCGAAACACCTATAAAAAAGGCAAAAGAAGAAGGCATATTATTGGATTATATTGAAGAAATAGATTTGCTACTAGAAAAGAAGAAAAAAGCCGTATATCAAGAAAACAAAATTTACGTTAAATTTTTTGGAACTACTGCAGTAAGCGTAAATAACGAACAAATAGTATGGAAAACAAAAAAGACTAAAGAACTATTTCTTTTGCTTGTTTGGGCAGGTGATACGGGGATTGAAAGAAAGATGATTATTGATTTGCTTTGGCAAGATTATGTTTATGTATCTAGTCTTAACAACTTAAAAACAACAAACAATATGATAAGGAATACCTTGCAAGCATATAATGTTCCTTTTAAGCTTGAGTATGTAAACAGCAGATATACCTTAAGCTTGCCTTGTTGCGAAAGCGATTATGAAGTTTTTTATCAAATAATGAAAAATTATAGGGAAGACGTTAATGCAAAACAGCGCGCTGACCAATTACGTAAAGCACTTATTTATTATGATATTGGCTTTGCAACAGAAATAAACAATGACCAGTTTATAGAAATTCGTAAGGCGATGCAATCAGAAATGTTTATAAAATGTATTAAACTTATTGAAGATTTAATAAGCATAGGAGAGTATTTGGAAGCGAAACGCTTTTTGATTTATTTGGAAAGAATAAGCACCGCAGAAGAAGATTATTCCAAACTACAAAACGAAATAGACAATAACATACGGAAGAGATTTTAGATAATATGAAATATAACAAAGAATGGAAAGATTATACCTTAATAGCTACGGGAAGCGGAGAAAAACTGGAAAAGTTTGGTAAAGTAACCCTTCTTCGTCCCGACCCACAAGTTATTTGGACACCCCCATATGTTCTTAATCAATATAAAGGATTGAACGGCATATATTCTAGAAGTAATAATGGCGGCGGTTTTTGGGAAGCAAAAAACGTACCCGAAAAATTTTATGTCAATTGGCGCAATCTAAAATTTGAACTTAAGCTTATGGGTTTTAAGCATACAGGAATTTTTCCCGAGCAAGCTGTAAATTGGGATAGAATGATAAAATGTATAAAAAACGCCGATAGAGAAATAAGCGTCCTTAATCTATTTGGCTACACAGGTGGGGCGACATTGGCTTGTATTAGCGCAGGGGCAAAGGTTTGTCACGTGGATGCCGCAAAAGCTATGTGTGAAACTGCCAAAACTAATGTAAAAATAAGCGGACTTGATGAAACAAAAGCGCGTTTTATTGTAGATGATTGCATAAAATTTTGCGAGAGAGAGATAAGAAGAGGGCATTTTTACGATGCTATTATTATGGACCCACCCAGTTATGGAAGAGGACCTAAGGGCGAGATGTGGAAGCTAGAAGACGGTATATTTGATTTAGTTAAGCTAACTACAAACCTTGTAAGTAAAAATCCTTTGTTTTATCTTATAAACTCCTATACCACAGGACTTCAACCAACTGTAATGAAAAATATATTGGAAAAGAATTTTTCTGACCGTCCTCATTATACCGATGCCGACGAAATCGGTTTGCTGGGAGAGGATGGTATAGTTTTGCCTTGCGGTTGTTCGGCATTTATGGAGTTTGGAAGATAAAAAAAACTAAATAAAAAAAATATTGCATAACAAATAAA
>CAYIZR010000093.1:0-5245 GCA_964367755.1 uncultured Christensenella sp.
AAGACGGGGATAAAATACCGTTAAAGAGCATATCGATGAAGTTTCTTGTGCTGGCTTTGGTTGCCCAAACCAGGGCTGGTGCTGGGAGTTAAGATTTATGGGCGTCCGGTAATGGCATATCGGAGCCGACCCAATTTCGTGGAGACCTATTACGGCGGAAGTAATCACTCTTCTGCTGAATGGGATTAAACCTGCAATGCGGTAAACAATATCTGTGTGCAGTGTAGCTTGCCTTGAGTGAATTAAGCGGATTTTGTATCACGGAACGGTCCGTTGGCCAATGGACTCAACCTATTGACAAATGAAACCTAATTTGCAAAAGAGGATAAACTGTTTTAAGTCTGAAAAGGAAATCTTCTAGACTGCTAAGCTAAGGATTATAGTGTGTTCTAAGTGGCGATTCGGTTCAGTTCTGAGTAATCAGGCTGCCTAGCTCATAAAAGGAAACTGCTTGTACGGCGACGGCGAGCGAGCTTTGGGGAAATCCTACCGAACCTATGACGCAAGGTTTACTTAGCTTAAGCCACCATTTTTTTTAAGAGGAGTTATGAACAAACAAAATTCTAACGACGATTGTTGTAAGATCGAATCTAAAGATAATTTAACAAATCAACCATCACAAATTGCAAATAAAGGTAAAAAAGGTCTTTCAAAAGGCGCTATTTGGACAATCAAAATAACCATTGTTACTTTATGTCTGGCTTTTGTGGTAAGTTTTATTACCGAAATAACCTCATCTAGGTCCAACCTAATTATTTCTGTTTTGCTACTTTGTTTGTTGATAATTATTAGTATAATTTTTGACGCTATAGGCGTTGCTGCGACTTCTTGTGATTTATCTCCCTTGCTTGCTATGGCGGCTAAAAGAGTAAATGGGGCAAAAGTTGCGGTAAAATTAGTAAAAAATGCAGAAAAAGTAGCTAATATTTGCGCCGACGTTGTTGGCGATATGTCGGGTATAATAAGTGGTACTTGCGCTGCGGCGATAGTCCTTAAACTTGTTTCTGACAATCCATCTACATTATTGATAAATATGGCAATGACAAGCGTTGTTGCGGCAGTAACAGTAGGTGGTAAAGCCTTTTTTAAGAGTATAGCAATGAAAAAATCTAAAGAAATGATGCTTTTTGCCGGTAAAGTTATCGGTATAATATACAAACCCAAAAAATGATGATAAGAATAGATAAACTTATGGTAGAAAAGGCATTAGCCGACACGAGAACCCGAGCGCAAAACTTAATTGCTTTAGGTCTTGTTTCTATTAACGGAACTATAGTAGTAAAACCATCGCTAATTGCTGACGAAAATTCAGAAATAACGGTTTCTGATAATTATGACGCGTCTTTGGGTAGTATTAAATTGAAAGAAGCTTTTCGTATTATAAATCTTATAGTAAAAGATAAAGTCTGTCTGGATATTGGCGCGGCGAATGGCGGTTTTACCGAAGTATTATTAAAAAACGGAGCAAAAAAAGTCTATGCCCTAGACGTAGGCGAATGCGCTTTGCCTGATTATTTGAAAAATGACAGCAGAGTAATAGTCAAAGACAAAACCAACGCGCGTTACATAAATGAAGAGACTTTCCCCGATAAAATAGAGTTTTGCGTAATTGACGTATCATTTATTTCATTAAAGCTTATTTTACCGCCTATTTATAATACTTTAGCTAAAAATGGAGAGGTTATTGCATTGGTTAAGCCGCAATTTGAGTGCGGAAAAAAGCATCTTACCAAAACAGGTATTGTTAATAGTGAAAAAATTAGTACAGATGTGCTCAAGGATATAATCGATTTTTCAAAAAATTTAAATTTTTGTTATAAAAATTCTTTTCCTGCGCCTCGTCCGTTCCAAAATAAAAATCAAGAATATTTATTATATTTATGCAAATAATATTGCATAAATAATCCTTTTAATGTATAATTTATGTATATTTTATATTGTGAGGTGAACGTTGGACAGAGAACATAGGCACAAAATTATACAAAAAGTTATTTCCGAAAAAGAAATTTCCACCCAAAATGAACTTGTAAAAACATTGCAAAGTTTAGGGTATGATGTAACTCAAGCAACTGTATCTCGCGATATAAATGAGCTTGGCTTAATAAAGGTAGCGGGAAAAACTAAGAAGTTCCGCTATGTAATTAAGACTGTTGACCAAAAAATATCCAAATTGTCAACTTTATTTAAGGAATCGGTAATTTCTATTGATACAGCATTGAATATGTTGGTAATAAAAACCTATGAGGGCAGCGCAAACGCAGCTTGTTTGCTATTAGATAAATTGAGTATTCCTACCATAGTTGGTACTTTGGCGGGAGAAGATACAATATTAGTCATAGCCAAAAACATAGATAGCGTCCCCTATATTTATAATACCCTGAAGGAGTATATGTAAATTGATTTCTTACATAAACATAAAAAATATAGCCTTAATTCAAGAGTTATCACTAGAATTAAAACCAGGCTTAAATATATTGAGCGGAGAGACCGGAGCAGGTAAGTCAATCATTATTGACTCTATCAATTTTGTTTTAGGAGATAGGGCCGATCGCTCTTTGATTAGATATGGCGAAAGCACTGCAAGGGTGGAGGTAATATTTAATAATATTGCTAATTTTGCAGCAGTTAAGGTATTGCTTGATGAGGCAGGTATAGATTGTGATGACGAAACCGTTATTGTCAATAGATATATGACTCAAGATAAAAGCGAATGTCGGATAAACGGACGCATAGTTAACTTGTTTACCTTGCGTAATCTAGTTGCTTTACTAGTTGATATTCACTCGCAAAACGAGCATCAATCATTGTTAAAAATAGGTAATCATATTACTTTACTCGATGCATATAATTCTAAAATAAGCAATATTTTAGAAATCTATAAATCAAAACTTGTTGATTATAGGCAAGTATTGAACAAATTAGACAATTTCTTGTCAACTGAAGAAAGATTGCGGAGATTGGACCTTTTGTCGTACCAAATCGAAGAAATCGAAAGAGTTGATTGGAAGGAAAACGAGGAAGAAAATCTAAACAACGTGAGAAGTAGATATTATAACGCTCAAAAAATTGCCACCGCTCTAAATGCTGCTTTTGAAAATTTGGAAGGGTCGGTAGGGTTTGGTGGAATAGCCTCTATCAGGAGAGCTTTTAGCGAACTTAATTCAATTTTGAAATATGACGACAGTTTGTCAGAAATTGTGGATAGGCTTGATGCATCTTTGATAGAATTAGATGATATTTCGTCGTCATTAAATGACAAAGTATACGGAAAAGAGTTGGAAAATATAAATATAGACAGTACAGAAAAACGGATAAATGATATAAATAGCCTAAAAAGAAAGTATGGTAAAACTGTACAAGATGTTGACGCATATTATGCAAAAATCAAAGAGGAAACTGATATTTTACTATCAGCCGAAGAAAACGTAGCTAAGCTAGACCTTAAAAAAGCCGAACTTGAGCAGCAACTGTTGGATTTGGTGCAAAAACTTCACAAAGAGAGATGTTCTTCAGCATCTCGATTTGAGAAAGAAATTCAAGCAAATTTATTGGAACTAGGTATGAAAAATTCAGTTTTCAAGGTTAAAATTGAGTTAAATGAGGATATTCTTACTTCTTTGAACCAAAATGGAGCCGATTATGTAGAGTTTATGCTTTCTCCAAATTTAGGAGAACCTCTAAAACCCCTTGCAAAAATCGCTAGCGGTGGGGAAATGAGCCGATTTATGCTAGCGCTCAAGAATGTTATTGCTGAACTTGACAATATAGATACTCTTATTTTTGACGAAATCGACACAGGAATATCAGGTATTATTGCCAAAGTTGTTGCATGTAAGCTATTTGATATTGCAAGAACCAGGCAAGTAATTGCCATTACTCATTTGCCACAGCTTGCCTCTATGGCAGATAAAAATTTCTTGATAGAAAAAGAAGTTATTGAGGAAAAAACCTTAACTTTTATTAAAAAACTTGACCATAATGATACTTTTAAGGAAATAATGCGACTAAGCGGTTTTACTGCTGATAGCAAAGTGGGATTAGATGGCGCAAAAGAGATGAAAAAATGGGCAGATAACTATAAGGCTTCTAAATAGTTGTTTTATTTATATTTTAATAGTCTTCCATATATAAATGTGCCAGTAATTGGCAATGTAAATATAAATATTACTCCGATGCACTTTCCAAACTAGTTTTGGCAGACAAAGGAGTATTATGAAAATTTTTAAGAGAACTTCCATTTTTGCCGCTATTCTATTAGCGGTTTTTGTATGCGCCGCATTATTAGGGCTTTCGGTAGATTTACCTGCAAAAGCAGGCAGCGGCGAGTCAGTTTTTTTGGGCGGAATGCCTATAGGCATTGTTTCTAAGGGTCAAGGCTTGGTTATTAGTGAATTGGTAAACGTTACCTCCAAGAAAGGTAGTTTTTCGCCAGCGCTTAAGGCAGGCTTAGAAAAAGGGGATATTATATTGGCTGTTGACGGAAAAGAAATGTCCGATATGATAGAGCTAAATGAAACAATTGCAAACTCAAAAAATGCATTAACTTTTACAATAAAAAGAGGTAAAGAGAGCTTTGATGTAGCTATTGAGCCTGTTTTTGATATAGTTCAAAACGCTTTGAAAGTTGGCTTAATGGTAAAAAACGATTTGGCGGGTATAGGCACCCTTACTTATATTACTCAAGATTATAATTATGGGGCGCTTGGGCATATGATAACCGATGAATTCGGCTATGGAGATATATACCAAAAAGGTAAAATATACAGTTGTGAGTTAACCGGATATATTCAAGGCAAGGAAGGTAAAGCCGGAGAATTGCAAGGAAGAATGGTATTGCGCGATGGAGCGGTGGGCGCAATAGTGAAAAATAATTTTTGCGGACTATTTGGCAAATACGACAGTAGCAAACTTCCTAATTTATCTCTAATAAGAATTGGAGAGCGCAGTGAGGTAAAAAGTGGTAGCGCCTATATATATACAAGTATAGATACTAATGGACCTCAAATGTATGAAATAGAAATAATTAAAACGCAAAATCAAGCGCATCCTACCGAAAAAAGTATGGTAATACGCGTTATCGATAGCAAATTGAAGGAAAAAACAGGAGGGATTTTGCAAGGCATGAGCGGTTCTCCCATAATTCAAAATAATAAGTTAGTAGGCGCGGTTACTCACGTCTTTATAAATGACCCAACCAAAGGTTATGGCATATATATTGATTGGATGTTGGAAAACTAATTATAAT
>CAYIZR010000094.1:0-5218 GCA_964367755.1 uncultured Christensenella sp.
GTATTATTATATATATACATACGGGTGCCAAATGAACGTTCACGAGTCAGAAAAACTCGCAGGAATGTTAGAGGATATGGGCTATAGCTCTTGTTCTTGCCCAGATAGCGCCGATATTATCATTTTTAACACCTGTTGCATACGTGACACCGCCGAAAAAAAAATATTCGGTAACATTGGCGATATAAAGAATTTGAAAAAGAAAAATCCCGACCTTATTGTTGCAGTTGTCGGATGTATGACACAACAATTGGGTATGGTAGATAATTTACATTCCAAATTTCCTTTCATAAATATTATTTTAGGAACGGACAATTTTCATTTATTGCCTGAACTTATAAATAACACTTTAATTAAGCGGACAAAGTTCGATTATGCCATAAATAACGACCCTTTGGCGGAAATAAACGAAGATATTCCCGTTTTTAGAACGAGCGGAACTAACGCTTGGGTAAATATAATATACGGCTGTAACAATTTTTGCACCTACTGTATTGTTCCTTATGTCAGGGGCAGAGAAAGAAGCAGGAAACCATCTATAATCATTGACGATGTAAAAAGACTTATTGATACCGGCTATAAAGAAATCACTCTTTTGGGGCAGAATGTGGATTCCTATAAGTATTCAACTACAGAAAAAGAGTATCATTTTACCTCAATACTAGAAGAAATAGCCAAAATTGATGCAAAGTTCCGCCTTCGTTTTATGACCTCGCACCCTAAGGATTTTCACAGCGGAGTTATTGATATAATTAAGTCTTGCGACAATATTTGCAACAATATCCATTTGCCCGTTCAAGCTGGTAGTGACAAAATTCTTAAGCTCATGAACAGGCATTATACTCGAGAAAGATATTTAGAAATTGTGGAAGAAATCTATGATAAGTTACCGCATGTAGGTCTTACTTCGGACATAATGGTAGGTTTCCCCACCGAAACAGAAAAAGATTTTGAAGATACAATCGATTTGGTAAAAAAAGTACGTTATAGTAACGCTTTTACCTTTGTTTATTCTCCTAGAACAGGTACAGCTGCCGCAAAAATGGAACAAGTGCCTACTGATGTAAAAAAGGAAAGAATAACCAAGTTAGTTGCCTTGCAAAATTCTATTTCAGCGGAAATAAGTCAAAGTTATATAGGCAAAACCGAAGAAATTTTGATAGAAGATACAAACAAAAAGAAAGTAGGCTTTGTGTGCGGAAGAACGGAAAGTGGCAGACTTGTTAATTTTCCAAGCGGCAATCATAATATAGGAGAGTTTGTAAACGTAAAGATAAGCTCGGCAAAATCATCTTCTTTATGGGGGGAAATAGATGAATAAGCTTTCACCAATGATGAAACATTATAAGTCACTAAAGGAAAAATATCCTGATACTATTATTCTTTATAGATTGGGTGACTTTTATGAAATGTTCTTTGAAGACGCCATTAAGGCAAGCAAAATACTAGAGTTAACCCTTACAGGACGCGATTGCGGACTTGAAGAAAGAGCGCCTATGTGCGGAGTGCCTTATCACGCGGTAGATAATTATATTTCTCGACTAATTTCTTCGGGCAATAAGGTAGGAATATGCGAACAGTTGAGTAGTCCGGGCGACCAAAAGGGTATGGTAAAAAGAGATATAGTGCGTATTATTACCCCGGGCACCAATACCAATGAAGAAATGTTAGATAGCAAAGTTAACCATTTTCTTTGCAGTGTGGTAAAGAGTGACAACGGCTACGCTAGCGCCATACTTGACATAACCACTGGAGAAATGTACGCAAAAAGCTTCGACGGAGAAAATTTGTTCCAACTTGAGGATTTTTTATTAACTAATCTTCCTAGCGAAATTATCGCCCCAAAAGAAGTTTGCGACGAATCAAAGTCACTTATGTCGATAATTTCAGAAAAACTAGTAAAATTTTCACCATATTATGATTATTCTTTCGATTTTGATAATGCAAAGGATACTATTTTGAAACAGATGCAAGCATATAGCTTGGAAGCTTTGGGATTGCAAGAAGAAATTCAGCTGGTTAGAGCATTGGGCGGATTATTAGATTATGTGAAAAACACTCAGAAAAAAAATCTAAGCCACATAAACTGCGTAAAAGTATTATCAAATGGACAAACTATGGGGCTTGACTATAATACCATAAAGAATTTGGAACTTGTGGAAACACAAAGCGACAACAAAAAGATGGGTAGTTTGCTTTGGGTTTTGGACAAAACAAAAACGGGAATGGGGGCAAGAAAACTACGCAATTGGGTACTTAATCCCTTGCAGGATATAACAGAAATAGAAAAAAGGCAAACAGCGGTGGCAGAATTTGCAAAAAATTTGCAAGTCCGTAGCCTTTTGCTTAATGTACTCGGCAAAGTAAAAGACATAGAAAGGCTTGTTACCAAAATTTCTTACGGCACAATAATGCCACGGGATTGCATTAGTTTGGCTTCATCAATAATGCAGTTTCCTTTAATAAAAGAGCTTATAGGCAAGACAAAGGCGCCACTTCTAAAAACTTTGGACGAAAGCTTTTATGTTTTTGAAGATATTTGCCAAAAAATTAACTCAACTATTAGTGAAGAACCACCCGCAACCTTAAAAGACGGTGGTTTTATAAAAAATAATTGCAATAAAGAACTTGACGATACCAGAAAAATGCAAAAAGACAGCAAAGCTGTACTTGCTAAGTTCGAAAGCGACCAAAGAATACTTACCGGCGTTAATTCCCTAAAGATAGGTTATAACAGGATTTTCGGCTATTATATAGAAATAACAAAAAATAAAAAACCTGAGTTTTTACCTCCGGATTATATCAGAAAACAGACTATAGCCAACGGCGAAAGATATGTAAACGACGAACTTATGCGTCTGGAAAAAGAAATACTTGGCGCAGCCGACAAGATTTTGTTTTTAGAAAACCAAATTTATGAGGAATTGAAAGAATATTTGGCAACATTTGTGGCCCCTTTGCAACATAATGCCGAAATAATAGCTAACTATGATTGTTTGCTTTCTCTTGCCGAAACCGCAGTAAAAAATAACTACACGAAGCCAAAGTTTGTTAAGGATAATGTCCTTAATATAACTGACGGTAGGCATCCTGTTGTCGATTTACTAATAGGATCAAACGAATTCGTTCCCAATGATACTAGCATCAATAAAGACAACCTAACTATGATTATTACCGGCCCGAATATGGCAGGGAAAAGCACATATATAAGGCAAGTAGCGATAATAACGCTTATGGCGCATATCGGTAGCTTTGTGCCTGCAACAAAAGCTGAATTATGCCTTATTGATAAGATTTTTACAAGAGTTGGCGCAAGTGACAACCTAATTCGTGGGCAAAGCACGTTTATGGTAGAGATGCTAGAGGTTGCTAATATTTTACACAACGCTACTTCAAAGAGCCTGCTTATTCTTGATGAAATAGGTAGAGGAACTTCCACATTAGACGGCCTTAGCATTGCTTGGGCTATTGTGGAGCATATAACGTTAAGCATTGCCGCAAAAACTTTGTTTGCTACTCATTATCACGAATTAAGCGAATTAGAACAGCTACTAAAAGGAATTAGGAATTATCGTATTTTAGTTCAAGAAAAAGTGGACGGAATAGCATTTTTGTATAAAATTGCGCGAGGTGGAGCCAACAAAAGTTTTGGTATTGAAGTAGCGGAAATAGCAGGTGTAAAAAAATCAGTAATTGCGCGGGCAAAGGACATTATGACTTCTTTATCGGATACTCATGAACTAAGCGGCGGTTTGAAAGACAAGCTATCTGCAAATAATAAATCTAGTGAAGTTATTGCCGACCAGTTTTCTATTTTTAACGAAGACCCACGCTTTATTGAGATTACAAAAATACTACAAGATACTGACATAAACAGAAGTACTCCCGTTGAAGCCTTGACGATACTATCCGATTTGAAAAAAATTATTACAAAATAAAGGAGGATTATGAGCGTAATAAATTTACTTGATAGCAAAGTTTATAATCAGATATCCGCCGGTGAGGTGGTAGAAAATCCTGCCTCTATTGTAAAGGAACTAGTAGAAAACAGTATTGATTCGGGCGCTAGCGCAATAGAAATAGCTATACTAGAAGGTGGGATAAAATCAATTATTGTATCCGATAACGGTTGCGGAATGGACAAAACCGACTTACACTTGAGCGTTATGCCTCACGCCACTAGTAAAATAAAAATTGCATCTGACTTAGATATGATTTCCACATTAGGTTTTCGTGGGGAAGCTTTGGCAAGCATTGCCGCTGTTAGCGGTGTGGAAATTAAGTCAAATAACGCAGGCAAAGCAAATCAAATATTTATTAAAGGTAACGAACTAATTAGTGAAGAGGAAACCTCGCTAAATATTGGTACAGTAATAAAAATAAATTCTTTATTTTTTAATACACCTGCCAGGTTTAAGTTCTTAAAAGCGCCAAAAAGTGAAGAAAACGCAGTAACAAGGCAACTTTTGGAAATAATTTTAGCTAACCCTGATATATCTTTTAAGTATGTAATCGACGGAAAAATTATTTTTCAAACTGAGGGCGGTGGCTTAAAAGAAGCCTTATACTCGGTTTTTAGCAGTGATATTGCGGATAATATGATACCTATATTAGGTGAAAATAAAGGTTATAAAATACAAGGTTATACGGCAAGGCCAGCAACCAATGCAATAAAAAACAACAGAAAACAACAAATAATTATTATTAACGGTAGAGGTATAGCCGACCTGACTATTTCCGCTGTTGTGCAAAACGCATACACTGACAAACTTATGAAAAGAACTTTCCCTTCCTTTATTTTGGATATTATCGCGCCTTTTGATATGGTTGATGTAAATGTTCACCCAAATAAAAAGGAAGTACGCTTTGCAGAATTCAAAACAGTACATGGTTTAATTTATCACGCAATTGTCGATGCGCTAAATGCCGATGAAAAAGCTAAGATAAGTGACCTGATTTCCACTTTTACCAATAGTGAAAAAGTATTGATTGATGAGCAAAAAGAAACACCATTTGCCCTTCCTCAAGAGATTGAAAAACTTGTAAAAATGCCTTATCAGCCTAGTAATTTTGATACAAACTTTGTGGCAGAAATCTCAAAGAATCCTTTGAAAAGCACTAATAATGAGTTATATTTGCCAAATAAAGGTTTAGAAATAAAAGAAGATGTTAAAAAAGAATGTGTAGTTAAATTTTCCGACGTAATATCAGATATTAC
>CAYIZR010000095.1:0-5048 GCA_964367755.1 uncultured Christensenella sp.
TGCCACAATAGAATCAATAATTAAATATGTAGTAAATAACACCGATTCCGAAAATAACAAAATTAGAGTGGACGGTAATTATGTAGCTTATCGCACCGAAAAAACTTTTTTGGGGCGATTGATTTATTTATATGATTATTCCAAGGAATTTATCGCTGTTAGAAACGTGGGAATAATTATAGTAGTTGCAGGCGCATTAGGTATTGCCGCAATATCTTTGTTTAGTATGAGGTCGGCAAAAAAGAGCGTTGTTCCCATTGAGGACGCTTTTAATAAGCAACAAGACCTCGTTGCCAACGCCTCACACGAATTAAAAACGCCGCTAACTATTATTAACACAGATTTGTCCATACTCAATTCTTCACGAGATACACTAAGCAAAGACCAAATTAAGTGGATTGACAGTATAAACAATCAAATCGGCAGGATGGGAAATCTAATTAACGAAATGTTGGAGCTAGCTAGATTAGACGCCGTTAACGAAAAAATTGCTTTTCATACGGTATCAATAAGCGAAGTTGCCTATGGTGTTGTGCTTAACGCTGAAGTTTTAGCCTATGAGAACGAAATAACGTTAAATAACAAAATAGAGCCCGATATAAAAATTCAGGGCGTATCTGACCATATAGAAAAGCTAATATATATCCTTGTGGAAAACGCATTAAAATATACAAACAAAGGCGGCAAGGTGGATGTAGAGGTATATTCCGAACGAAAAAGAGCAGTTTTTAAGGTAAGGAATACAGGAGAAGGTATCAGCAAGGAGGATTTGCCTAAGCTTTTTGACAGGTTCTACCGCACAGATGAGGCGCACGGTTCTACCGGAAGTTTCGGGCTTGGACTAGCCATAGCAAAATCTATTGTAGATTCTCACAACGGAAGTATTGGAGTTGATAGTAACCCAGGAGAGTATACAGAGTTTATAGTAATTTTCAAACAGTTATAAAGGCTTGTTTGGGTTGCCATTATGGGTATTATATATGCCCAAAAACAGTATATTATTTATAGGTCATTTATCTGACCTATTTTTTGTATTTTTGGTAATTATCATTTGATTATGGGCTTGTAATAATGCTATAATTATTGCATAAACAATATTTTGGAGGGTATCAATGCTGGATTATTCAGAGTTAAAGATTAAGGATTATGAGGTCTATCAAAGTATTAAAGATGAGTACTTACGTCAACAAAACAATATCGAGCTAATTGCCAGTGAGAACTTTGTTTCTCAGGAAGTTATGATGGCAATGGGAAGTATGCTTACTAATAAGTATGCCGAAGGATATCCGGGAAGAAGATATTATGGTGGTTGCCAGCATGTTGATGTCAGCGAAAATTTGGCAATAGAAAGAGCAAAACAGATATTTGGCGCCGAACATGTTAACGTTCAACCCCATAGCGGTTGCAATGCAAATTTGGCTGTTTATTACGCTATGTTGAAACCTGGCGACACTATTTTGGGAATGAACTTAGCGCACGGAGGACATTTAAGTCACGGAAGCAGGGTGTCTATTTCTGGTAAGTATTTTAATGCAGTAGGTTACAATGTAACTGAGGATACTCAACTAATAGATTATGATGCGCTAGAAAAACAAGCTTTAGAAATTAAGCCTCAAATGATAGTTGCAGGAGCTAGCGCATACTCTAGGATAATTGACTTCAAGAGAATGAAAGAGATAAGCGATAAGGTCGGCTGTTACCTTATGGTTGACATTGCCCATATTGCAGGACTAGTTGCAGCCAATCTTCACCCAAGCCCTGTTCCCTATGCAGACTTTGTTACCACCACCACACATAAGACGTTAAGAGGGCCCAGAGGCGGTATGATTATGTGCAAGGAAGAATTTGCAAAAGCTATTGACAAGGCAGTGTTCCCTGGTTTGCAAGGTGGCCCACTAATGCACGTTATCGCAGCAAAGGCGGTATCTTTTGGGGAGTGTCTAAAGCCAGAATTTGCTTCTTATCAGCAACAAATAGTAAAAAATGCTAAGGCTATGAGTGAGGTTTTTGCTTCAAGTGGGGTAAATATGGTATCAGGAGGCACAGATAACCATCTTATTCTGATTGACCTTCGCAGCAGCGGCGTTAGCGGAAAAGAGTTAGAAACTATGCTTGATGAGGTTAATATTACCGTTAACAAAAACAGTATACCTTTTGACCCGCAAGGACCTACCGTTACAAGCGGAATAAGAATAGGTACTCCGTCTATTACCACAAGAGGTTTTGACGAAAAAGCCTGCGCAACCGTTGCAAAGTTAATCGTTAGGATAATTAAAGAAAAGGAAGCATGTTTTAGTGAGGTAAAAAAGAAAGTAGAAGTACTTACCTTAGCTCATCCGTTATATGTTGATATTAAGTTTTAATAACATATAAGAAAGCGCTATTTAACTAATAAAAAAAGACGGCTTTCGGTCGTCTTTTTTGATAAAAAGGAGTGTTTTTGAGCATATATAAAACGCATTTGCTTGACACTGCTTTGTTGCTGTGTTAAACTTACTTAAAGTATATAATTATTTATAAGCAGGTAAAAGTGAATGCTTTCGAGCTGAATAAAGAGTCTTTAACGGGCGGAATTTATTGCCTTAGCGGGAATGATTCCTACTGGATAAAATACGCTGAAAAGGTCTTTAGAGGTTTATTGCCTCAAGATAGTTTGTCTTTTTTTGTTTTTGACAAAATTAATGATATAAGCGAGCCGATTAACGCTCTTTTTACCCTCAGTTTTGATTCTAATTATAACATAGTTATCGTTCGCGATAGAGATTATAAGGCAGACGATAAAGCGCAAAAAATGCTCAATAAGATTTTGCAAGAGGACATTGGGGAGAACTATCTAATATTTAGCGATGTAAATTTTTTTACTCCATCTATGCGAAAAAAGACTAAAGAAATAAATTGCAATCGCCTGGACAAATATGGGAGTGTAAAATATGCCCAAACCCTTTTCCCTCAAGGAATAGAAAGGAAGGCTCTTGACCTGCTTGTAGAGTATACCAATTGCGATATGGCCAGAATAAGTATGGAGAAAGAAAAACTTATTACTTATTGTAATATGGAGCAGGTTACTTTAGAGGCGGTGGAAAGTTTGGTTGTTGAGGATACTGATTTGCAAATATATGATTTTGTTAATAGTATCGTTACCGGAAAAAAAGAGAAGGCGCTCAAGCAGATGGAAAGGCTTATTAGCAGAGGAGAAGCTCCCGCATATTTATTGTCAGCGCTAATCAATCAGTTCAGGCGTATGCTCCATTGCTCTATAAGTAAATTAGACAACAAAACTTTGTCTGAGATATTTAATGTAAAAGAATATGCCATACTAAAAACAAGAGAGAATAATTCTTACAGCAAATTAAAGCTAAAAAGCATTATAGAAATGCTAATTGAGCGAGAATACAGCTTCAAAAGCGGAGTTATGAGCGAAAAAACGGCATTTGATAGCGCAATATCCAATTTGCTTAAAGAATAACGGAGGAATAGATATTGAAATTTTTATTGAAAGACGAAAGGGTGGCAAAATTCCGTAAGCTAAGTAAATGGGTTTGGTATATAATTTTAGCTGTCAGCTTTTTTTTGCGCGACACTTATATTTTGATAGAGCAAGGCAAAATTACTGCCCAGAGTTATCTTGAGTATTTGGGTGGAGAAAATTTAATCAATTTTGGTAGTACTGCGCTAATTGTATTTTCTTGTATTTTTGCGCCCGCTATTTATACACTTTTTGCGGAAATTATTATGAATTTTTGTTACAATATTTTGGCTAGAAGGTTTGTTATGGCCATAAATGCAGAAGATTTTACTTTCCGTGTAAGATTAACACTTATTTTAAGCAATTTGTTAATAGGCATTATTTCTGTTGTTTATTATTTTGTTCCTTCATCGATAGTAATTATTGCATCGGTAATAGATTTTGCCATACCTGCGTTGCTATTTGGGCTGTTTTATGAGGATTTCCGTATCAAATATATTCCAAAGAAAAACCATTATAGAGTTTTTTCTTATGTGGCAAAAATATATTTGGGTATTTTCCTTGTAATGAGTCTGTTTTCCTTTATGTATTATATGCTTTCGGTAAATATAGAAAGGAATAATTTAGATACCATAGCTTATAGTTTGGACCTGGGCATTAAGCTTATTTTTGTATTGATTGGGTATCTATATGCCAAGCGGCTCCACGTTAAATCTCAAGAGCCCGAGGATAACGATATATTTATCATTAAAGACGAGCCAAAGCAGGAAGAAAATGTTTATAAAGATTTTCACTTTTAATAGGGGTGCGCAATGTATTTCGGAGTAGGTAAAACTTTATCACTTATAGTCGCCGTAGTTGCTATGGCGCTTATTACTATGTTTTTTGCAAAGAAAAAATCACCGGCGCTATTGTATATGTATTTGTCGGTATGTTTTATTTACATTGGTTTTTATGTGTTAAGTTGGTTCTATCCCGATATGGAATTTGCGTTAAAGCTAATGAATACCGTTGTTTTAATAATGGCGTTTATGGCTGTAGTTGTTTATCAAAATGACTTCAAAGCTTTGTTTTTTAACCTTAGCAAAATAAGTCAAAGAACTAACTCCATTGTTTTTAGTGATGAAGAATTGCAAAAGACGATAGAAGAGCTTGTCAAGTCTTGTCAACAAATGGCCAAAGCAAGAACGGGTGCGCTAATTGTTATTGCTCCTACAAAAATTTCTCAACACGTTTTGGATTCTGGCGTGGAGGTAGGCGGTGTGCTTTCGGCGGCTTTAATTGAGAGTATTTTTAACACAAAGGCGCCTATGCACGACGGCGCAGTGGTAGTAAAAGGCAATAAGGTATTGGCGGCAGGGTGTTTCTTGCCCTTGTCGCAAACTCAAGCCATTAGCAAGGACTTAGGTACAAGACACAGAGCGGCTATTGGTATTACCGAAGAGAGCGACAATATAAGCATAGTTATTAGCGAAGAAACAGGAATTATTTCGGTTGCAAAAAAAGGAGTGCTTCGCAGATACATCACTCCCGAAAGACTTTCTGACATATTGTATGAAACCTTTAACGTTACCGTAAAAAC
>CAYIZR010000096.1:0-5045 GCA_964367755.1 uncultured Christensenella sp.
GGACTGTACCTAAAAAGTGTTGAATATGATTTTTTAATATAATTTTCCACAAAATAGTTTATTTTATTTTTTTCTCGGCATAATATAATTAACAAGGTCAACTATATCAAAAAAATATGGTTGCCGTTCTACCTTTAGTATGGCTTAGAGCTTTTGCCCTACTAAAGGACAAAAAATAAAATCGGCTTATCCGATTATTATATAAATATGTTCTTAGTTTTTTTCAAAAATAATACTTATAACTTCTGCTAAATATAAATAAAGCCGACATTTCGCCGGCTTAATTATTTTTATTTTGCGTATTCGATACTCCTCATTTCCCTTATTACATTAACTTTTATTTGTCCGGGATATTCTAACTCCGATTCTAGCTTTTTGGCGATTTCTTTTGCCAAAAATACCGTTGTTGCATCGTCTACTGATTCGGGTTTTACGATAACTCGTATTTCCCTACCTGCCTGAATGGCATATGACTGTTCTACTCCTGCGAACGAGTTTGCGAGACTTTCTAATTTTTCCAATCTTTTTACATAATTTTCTAGCGACTCTCTTCTAGCGCCCGGCCTTGCTCCGCTTATTGCGTCAGATGCCTGTACAATAATTGCTTCTAGTGTTTGAGCCTCTATATCACCGTGATGAGCGGCAATAGCGTGAATTACGTTTTCTTTTTCTTTATATTTACGGGCGAGTTCCACACCTATTTGAATATGTGTTCCCTCGTATTCGTGGTCGACTGCCTTTCCTATATCGTGTAACAGTCCTGCTCTCTTTGCCGTCTTAACATCGGCGCCAATTTCCTGCGCCATAAGACCTGCCAAATAAGAAACCTCTAAAGAATGTTTCAAAACATTTTGTCCATAACTTGTACGGTACTTCATTCTGCCAAGAAGTTTTATAATTTCCGGATGAACGTTAAAGATACCTGCGTCGAAAACTGCGTTTTCTCCATCTTCCTTGATTTGGGTATCTATATCCCTTCTTACACGCTCTGCCACTTCTTCTATGCGACCAGGATGAATTCTTCCATCGCTTACAAGTTTTTGTAGTGTCAAACGCGCAATTTCTCTTCTTACAGGGTCAAAGCCCGTTAAGGTTATAACGTCTGGTGTATCGTCGATTATTATATCAACGCCGGTCACCGACTCCAGAGCCTTAATATTTCTACCCATTCTACCGATGATTCTACCCTTCATTTCTTCGCTGGGCAGTTCCACAATACTTACAGTGGTCTCGGCAGCGTGGTCAACTGCGCATCTTTGAATGGCTAATCCCACGATATTTTTGGCTTTCTTATCCCCTTCTTCTTTGGCTTTGGCTTCGATTTCTTTAACAATAACGGCCGCGTCTTTCTTCGCGTCTTCAGTAATCTCGTTAATAAGCATTTCTTTTGCGTCGCTAATAGTCATATTTGCGACTTTTTCTAATTCTATGAGCATTTTGCTATGTTGGTTACCTAGCTCGGCTTCGGTCTCAGAAATCCTTAATTCTCTTTCGTCCAAAACCAATCTGCTCCTATCTAAAGCCTCTAGCTTATTATCCAAAACCTGTTCTTTTCTATCTAAAGCGTCTTCTTTTTGATTTAAGCGGTTTTCTTGTTTTTGAATCTCTCCTCTTCTCTGTTTTGTCTCCTTTTCAAACTCGTTACGCAACCTTAACTGTTCTTCCTTTGCCTCTAACAATGCTTCTTTACGTAAGGTCTTTGCCTCCAGTCTAGCGTCTTCCAGTATGCGACTTGCTTCACATTTGGAATCTCCTATCTTCTTTTCTGTGCTTTTTTTGTAGAAAAATATCGCCAAAAAACTTCCCAGAACAAGTGCAACAGGTATAGCTATGATTAAGGCAACAAGTCCCCCGGTACTGATAAAGGTGGACATTAAGTTGCTTAACATTTTTACCTCCTATTATTAAGTTATTAAATTTCATTTGGTCATTGAACCGTTCGCTAATTTCTAATGACATTAATTTATTATATATTAATAATCTAAATAAGTCAATACCAATCGGCATGAACTTTTAGCCACCTATTTACCTTACAAAAACCCCTAAAAAATATGCCGCCACAAACTTGTGGCGGCATATTTTATTTTACTTTTGCAATAGCTTAGCCTTTTGTAAACTCGCTATTCGTGCATTTGGGGCAAGGCGGCATTTTATCGCTCGCATCCAAAGTTACCATAGTGTGGCAGTTTGTACAGGAATACTTTCCTTTACCAGGTTTTTGCCCTGTCTTAACAACATTCTTCATTAATCTTTCCTCCTTAAAGCTTATTCGCTTCACTACTTATGTTGTCCAAAAAACTCTCTAACTATTCTTCTACCGAAAAAATAATTTTACTTTTTATTTCTTTTTGCGGAGCATAAACCGATCGCCGTAGCCTTTCGGAAAAAACAAGTTTTCCTTCCAAAAAATAATCGCGATAGCTCTCACTCAATATACCATTAACAGGGTTTTTTTCTATCCTGTATTCAAAATCAGCCCCTTCGGGAATTGGGTACGGCTCTATTATCTCATATTCCGAGGTTTCTATATCTCTAATTTTTACACTCCGAAGCTTTATTTCGTAACCACAGCTATTGCCAAATAACTCCATTGTTAATTTGCTATCATCACAATGCGCATACAAATAAATCGGATAAGGCGATTTGTTTTTTAATACCAAATCACTTTCCGAAGTTACCATAGCATCCAAAGATGGGGGGATATATCTAACAGGCAAAGAATGGGTATTGCTTTTTTCCACCTCTAGTCCCGCCATAAGCCATGCGTTATACAAAGTGGTAGAAACTTGGCATACTCCGCCCCCTACTCCCGCTATAAATTCTCCGTTTTTAATAATTTTTGCCATCAAAAACCCGTTCTCTTCCGTTCTTGCCCCTACTGCTTGATTAAAGCTTATTGTTTGTCCCGACAAAATCTGCGCATTGTTTAACCTTTCTACCGCTAAAGCAATATTTTTTTTTCTATTTTCCGAAGAACTTCTATAATCCGTTGTAAAGGTAGCAAGCTTTTTTGTCCGCTCTACAACATTCTTGTATTCCTCTTTAGGATTTATTACTCTATAGGGTATACTAATTACCATGTTGTCACTAAAGTTTTGTATTATAGTATCAGCAAGTTTATTTCCATCACACTTTAGCCCTTCTTTGCCATGTTGATAGGTAAATTTTCCTTTCCCTTCATAAAAAGCGCTATGTTCAATAGCTTCACATTCAAACTGCTGCAATGTATCACTTATCTTTTCGGAAAAGGCATTATCAAGGCTTCCTAAATAATCAAAAGGGGAACCTATTTGTGACTTTTGGTAGTGACGACTTAAATTACCTCGATAAAGTATTTTTACTTCCAAATACTTAATATAGTCAATTTGCATAACTTCACTAAAGACCTCTTTCCCATCAAAAAGCAAATGAATTTGACCAATATTTTTTTTGCCGCCAAAACCTGTTGTTAACAAACACAGGCATATAGTTAATAATATTATAATTTTGGCAATTATTTTTTTCATGTTTTTAGTATCATTATAATAAAATTAAATATTCCTAATTATTTTTGTCGAAAAAACAAATAAGTTGACATTTTTACTTTATTAGACTAATATAATAAGTGTATTATTTCTCTAATATAAAGGAGTAAAATTAGATATGGAAAAAATTCAAGATTTTTTAACTTCCAGAACGCCAATAACAGACTCAATAAACGTGCCAAATTGGCTTTTTGTAGTATTGGTAGTGGTTCTTGCACTACTAGTAATTATTATAATCAGCGCTACAAAAAATAGCAAAAAAACTACTGTGAAAGAAAAGACCCCAATAGACAATAACCCCGAGGTTATTCCCTTTTTGGACGAAGAAAAGCCTCAAGAAGCTAGCATAAAAGATAACTTGGAAATCACTTTTATTCAAGATGTAGCTGTTGTTTCTTCCTTAGATACTCAGGAAAACAAACCCTCAGCGCTACCTGACAAAACAACTCCCGTTGACGCTGTTTCACGCAGAAGCAAACTTTCTCAAAAAAGTGACTCGGTAGAAAATATCGATGTGTTTACCTCTAAAGAAGTTGTCGATGATACGCCGTCCGCTGTCACAGAGGAAGCGCTTGCAACAACCGAAGTTGCCCAAGAAAAACCCGTTGTAATTGTTATAGATAAACCGGTAGAAACAAAAAAAGAGGCTAAAATAAAGACGGTTGAAAAAAACGAAGAACCCGTTGAAGTTGCCGAAAAAACCGAAAAACAGGTGGAAGGCAAATTCGAAATTTGCAACAGTGATTTAGGTGGATACCGCTATCTATTACGAGCTAATAACGGTCATCTTTTATATGAATCACGCGATTATAAGAGTGTGGACTCTTGCCGAGATGCAGTTGATAAATTTATCAATGCGGTAAAGAGCAGCGATTTTAGCGTAAAAGCAGATAAGTTTGACCGCTTTAAGTTTATTTTGAAATCCCCTACCAGCAATAATTCTATTTACACTGGAGAATCCTTTGCCAACAATAGCGCGTGCTTAAGTAATATAGAGAGCGTAAAAAGATTTGCTTTAGTAAGCCCCATTTATGATCTTACACAAGAAGATTATGCAGCAAAAAGCAAAGTTTACATTATTCCCGATGAAATAAAAGAATCGGTAAGTAACCCCAATGGCGCTGTTGGAAAATGGGAGATAGAAACCGAAGAAAACAACGGTAAAAAGGTGTTTATCTATTTGCTTTATGCCAACAACGGTCAACTGCTATATGAATCCAGAGATTATGCAAGTTATGCAAGCTGTAAAAATGGTTTGGAAACCTTTATAAAAACCGTTAGAGACGGAGATTTTATTATAGACCCTGACAAAGCGGGACGCTACAAGTTTATTTTGCGTAGTAAAAATAAAAATTCTATGGTAGAGTATTTAGGTCAAAATTACTCCACGCATAGCGCCGCCGAAAGTAGCGCAGAAAGCGTTTACAAATTTGCGCTGGTTTCTTCCCTGGAAAATCTATAAATCTTTTTTATAAAAATATCTAGTAACAAGCCCGCCGAAAATCTCGGCGGGCTTGTTAC
>CAYIZR010000097.1:0-5014 GCA_964367755.1 uncultured Christensenella sp.
ATATAGATAACTATATAGAGTATGAAGGCAAAGGCAAGCTTTATTATTCTGTGGAAAATACTTCGGTATTAAAGTTAGAAAAAGACAAGGTAACCGCCATTGGACTAGGTAGGGGAACGGTAATAATTGATTCAAGCGAATTTAGCGTGCGTTTTGGCGTTATCGTTACCGACGGAACTAACGTAAATGTTGAGGCGATAGATAATACCATAGAATACGACGGCGAAATAAAAAACATATTAGTAAATGGAGATTTGCCTGAAGATAGCGAAATCAAGTATTTTTATAATGGAGAACCTTTTTTTGGGACGAAAGAAATCGGCAGTTATACAATTGATATAGAAGTAACGTTGCCCGAGGGATATAATACAACTTTTATTAGTCAATCGGCTGTTTTGACCATAATAAAAAACGTATACGATATGCGCGAGGTGTCTTTTGCAAGCAAAACCTATACCTATGACGGACAAGAAAAAAAGGTGGAAATCACTGGAACGTTGCCCGAGGGAGTATCGGTAAGATACATAAGCAACAAGGCAACAAATGCCGGGATTTATCTTGCTAAAGCATTTTTTGACTATGATGAAGCTCATTATGAGCCAATAACCGAAATGACGGCAAGGCTTACAATAAGCCGCAAAAATTTTGAATTTAGTACTAGCGGATTTGATAATACTTTCCTAACTTACGACGGATTTGGACATAAAGTAGAGCTAAACAGTCTTCCACAAGGGCTTATGGCAGACTATTATATGGTAAATGAAGGACAAGACGACCTTCCTATGCCTCAAGAAGGGGTAATTAGCAGTGGTACATATACCATAAAAGCCGTTTTTTCTGTTGAGCAAGATTCTGTTTTTGCCCAAAATTATAATCCAATTTCTGCAAGGTCGGTAACCTTAGTTATCAGCAAAGCTAATTTTTATAGCGAAGACCTTGCTTGGAAAGCTATGCCGAGCGAGGGTTATATTTATAACGGCGCTAGACTTACCCTAGGCACTGGAGAGGGCTTTGATGTTGGACTTATCGGAAGTATGCCCAAAGGGGTTAACGGAGAATTTTCGCAAGGAGTTACTGTTAATTATAGGTATATAGATAACGGAATTATAAAAGATGCCCAAAGCATTGACTTTATAAATGCAGGCAGATATTCTATTTGGGCTGAGTTTATCATGCCCGATAATTATGAAAACAATTATTTTGCTTTGGAAAATATGCCCTTTACTATCATTATAAATAAGGCTACCTTTGATATGAGCGAAGTAAGTTTCCTGCCCATTGACCAAAATGGGATAAGTTTTGCTCAAGCAAGAGCCTATGACGAGCAGTCGCACATCTTTTTGGTGGAGGCAGAGCAAAGTATATTGGACAGCTTAAATATAAGCTATTATTTAAGTGTAAACAACGGCGTAGCGGTGCTAATAGGCATTGAGGGCGTTAGCCTGACAAATGTTGCAAATTATGTAATTACTGTTGAGTTTGAGCTGAAAGAAAACAAAGAAAACCATATGTTAATAGCAGCTAAGTCCATTCAAGTAAAAATAACGAAAATGGCAATACCTATAGACGGAGTAGAATTTTTGGGCAAGGAAGTTACTTATAATAAAGAAGAACAGTCTTTATCAATAAATAATTTACCTATTAGCGTAACCGCTGATTTTAGTGAAAACGATCAAACAAATGCGGGAACGTATAACGTCACGGCAACATTATATTATAAAAAGAGCATTGTAGACACAAACAATTATTATTTTACCATTAGCGGCAATTCAATTGCCACACTAACAGCGGTTTTGAAGATAAACAAGGCAATAATTACTAGCGAGGACGTACCTGAATGCTCTGTTATTGGCGGAGTATATGACCATACCAAGACTTTGGCAGATTATTCTGTAATAGGAATTGAAAGCAACCAAATAAGGTGGGTTAATCCCCAAACCGTACCTACGGTAAACGTTACTTCATACAGAGTTATTTATAATCCCGATGTCAATAATTATTTTGACTATCAGTTTGGAATGCCACTAAATATTACAAAAGCCGAAATTGATGGAGCGACAATGGTAATTGAGAGTCAATTCATTCCTTATACCGGGTTAGTTGCCAATCCTTTCTTTACCATTAACGGCAACAAATCAGCTTTGTATCTAGAATACGTTTGCGATACCGATATGACTATAATAGGCAAGCATAACGTTACTTCAATAAACGTGAGTTTAATAGATACAGACAATTATACAATGATAAATGCGCCAACGATAGGAGCAAGATATTTTTGCATTTATTCTAGTAGCTTATACCAATATGAGGGCTTGCAATTAGTTAAATACAAAGGTTCTAGCGCTACGGTTAGCGTAATGGACGGGACGCAATCAATTAAAAGCGACGCCTTTAAGGATAATGCATACGTAAGAACGATTACTATTCCTGAAAGTGTAATTTCTCTAGGCTCTAACGCTTTATCGGCTATTCCCAATTTGACTGAAATAACTTTGCCTTTCTTGGGTAAGACACAAAACTCAGGAGAAGAATTGGGCAGTATTTTTGGGGGAACTAACCAAAGCAACCTGCCTCAGACATTGGAGAATGTAACAATTAGTTTAGATGGCGAAATCAGCGCAAGCGCTTTTGCTAACGCAAGCTATATTAAGCAAATACTATATCTTACCGAAGTGACAAGCATAGGAAACAGCGCTTTCGAAAACTGCGCAAATTTGGAGAGCGTGTCACTAGGTAGTAGCGTTATTAGCATAGGCGAGGGTATTTTCCGCTATTGCTATAATCTTAAAGAAATAAAACTTCCCTTTATCGGAAGTAACATTAATGATATAAGTACAATTAGGTATTTAATAGGAAGCAATTTAGGGGAAAACTTATATACTAATTACACTTGCACAAAGATAGAGCTAACCAGCGAAAGTTTAGTTGCTTTGCCTGAAGAATTTTTGAAGGACTTTTCTTGTCTTAATACAATTATCCTTCCCCAATCGGTGACAACTTACGGAAGCAAGTGGGTTTCCGGTGTGTCGGCGCCTGTTTCATTAAATGCCAATATGACAACATTATCCTATGGGATTTTTTATGGATATAAAGGCAGTGGAGTAACGATACCTGATAATGTCACGCAAATAGCCGGTGCGGCTTTTTATAATGCAACTAATATTCAACAAATAATTTTGCCTGCAAGTGTAACGTTTATAGGAGAAGATGCTTTTTATAACGTTAATGCAGCAGTTGTCTTTGACGAAGGCACGATGATATCAACTTTAGGAAATAAGGCGTTCTTTAGCTATGGTGGCGGCTCACTAGCAATACCTACCACGGTAACTACCCTAGGTAATAGTGTTTTTGAAAATAGCAAAATTACCTCGGCAAGAGTGCCGGCAAACGTTATAAATATGGGCAGTAATATTTTCAAAGACAGCACTCATTTGATATCAGTTGTTTATGAGGCTACCTACGTGGCAAGCAGTATGTTTTATAATTGCTCGTCACTTAACAACATCACTTTCCTGTCAAGTCTGGAAGAGATAAAGGCGTCGGCTTTCGAAAACTGCACTGCGCTTGGCGGCATAAATATCGGCGTCAATGTGGCGACCATTGGAGAGAAGGCGTTTTATAACTGTTTGACTTTATTTATGATAAATATGCTTTCGACAACTCCACCTGATTTAGGTGCAAACGCATTTATAAAAACAATAGCTATCAGAGTGTATATTTTGTCCCAAGATTATATGCTAAGTTACCAAAACAAGTTCATAACGCAATACGGTTATAATAATATGGAATTTTATATAAAGCCATAATTTTTATTATTTTGATTATTTTTTCAAAAAAGTGTAAAAAATTATTTGACAGCAAGATTTTCCTATGCTATTATTACAAGGCTGTATTATAGGGCAGATGTGGGAGGTTACCGTAAAGACGGATAGTTTCCACGGACTTACACGGACACTTGATGGACGTGACTAACTGAAATCATTAGGCGCATGCGCCTTTTATTAAAAGACAGCTCGACACACACGGATAAGTGTAAAATGTTAGGTAAAAAAACAGGAGGTACAAACAAATGGCAGGTCAAAAAATTAGGATAAAGCTTAAAGCCTATGACCACAATCTCATCGATAATTCCGCTGAGAAAATCGTTGAGGCGGTAAAGCGTACCGGCGCTAGTATATCAGGCCCGATACCCTTACCTACAGACAAGGAAATCGTAACAATCTTGCGCGCTCCCCATAAATATAAGGATTCTCGCGAGCAATTCGAGCTTCGCACGCACAAGAGATTGATTGACATCTATAATTCCACTAGCAAAACAGTGGATGCGTTGATGAAACTCGACTTACCCGCTGGTGTGGACATCCAGATAAAGTTATAGGAGGCTTATAATGAAGAAAGCTATATTAGGCAAGAAATTAGGTATGAGCCAGATATTTACCCCACAGGGCATTATGATTCCCGTTACCGTTGTTGAAGCGGGTCCTTGCGCCGTAGTCCAAGTTAAGACTAAGGAGAAGGAAGGTTATGATGCAGTTCAGGTAGCTTTTGGCGATATAAAAGAAAAGAACGTTACAAAGCCCATCGCCGGACATTACGCAAAGGCAAGCACTGAAGCAAAAAGGAATCTAAGAGAATTCCGTTTTGATGATTGCAGTAATTATCAGGTGGGTAGCGTAATCAAATGCGACAGTTTTGTAGTAGGCGACGTAGTAGACGTTGTCGGCAATACCAAAGGCAGAGGTTTTACCGGCGTTATACAGAGATGGAATCAGAGCAGAGGCCCTATGGCTCACGGCTCGGGTTATCATAGAGGAGTAGGAAGTATGAGCGCAAATTCCGACCCCAGCCGCGTATTCAAAAACAAGCATTTGCCCGGTCATTACGGCAATGAGCAGGTTACTATTAAGAACCTCGAAGTAGTGCGTATTGACACAAACAGAAATCTCTTGCTAATCAAGGGCGGAATCCCCGGAGCAAAGGGAAGTCTTGTTATCATCAAGGCGTAGTGGAGGTT
>CAYIZR010000098.1:0-4987 GCA_964367755.1 uncultured Christensenella sp.
ATCAAACATATTATATTTTATAAAATTATTATAGTAAATTTTGGTTTGGGTTGACATATTTTTTTTACAGGGTTATAATATTTTAAGACAAAATTGATAAAAATGCAGACGAAAAAAAAATACAATCATAATTTAAGAATTTACCCAAAAAGAATTGCCTTTTTGGGCATTTTAGTGTCGGCAGCATTGCTCACTTTTATGTTAGAAAATCTCCTGCCCCCACTACTGCTTCCAGGCGCAAAACTTGGGCTTTCCAACATCTTTACGTTACTTGCTCTAATTTTGCTTTCTCCTTTGGAAGCTCTGACTTTACTAACTGTCCGCACTGTTTTAGGGTGCTTACTTATCGGCAATCCTTTTGCCATAATATACAGCCTTACCGCCGGACTAATTAGCTTAGCAATAGGTATGGTTCTTATCAAATTTTTGCCAAGAATAAGTATAGTGTCTATTAGTGTTGCCTGCGCCGTTGTCCATAATATAGTACAGAATGTCGTTTTTTGTTTGATTAACAACACAATGCTTTTATTAAGCTATATGCCTTATCTTGCCTTGCTAGGAGTACTTAGCGGCACAGTCACCGGTTTAAGTGTGTATTTTATTATTCACAAAATTCCGCTAAGTTTTTTTAATCGATATATTAGCGTAAAAACAGTAAGTTAATGGAAGGAGGATAAATTTGAAAGTTCGTAAAGGAAAACGATTTAGTCGCGGAGTTCACGTTAGCGACATGAAATATCTTACCAGGGATAATCCGATAGAGCTAATGACCCCGCCGGAAATGGTTTCTATTTGTTTATCTCAGCATATTGGCAAGCCCTCGGAGTGTATTGTTAAACAAGGCGATTATGTTTTGCAAGGCCAACTAATTGGCAAGGCAAGCAGCTTTGTTAGCGCCAATATCTATTCTAGCGTAAGCGGAGAAGTGTTAGGAATGGAAAAGCGTCCTAATATAGTAGGTGTTATGCAAGATTACGTTTTGATAAAAAACGACGGCAGTTACTCCTATATGCCCCTTCTTCCTATGCAAAATAAAGAACCTGCTGACATCACAAACCGAATTTTGGAAGCAGGCATTGTCGGTATGGGCGGAGCGGGCTTTCCTACCTTTGTAAAGCTATCCCCTTCAGCAAAAATAGATACCTTGATAATAAACGGCGCAGAATGCGAGCCGTATCTAACCTGTGATTTCCGCTTGATGCTGGAAAAAACCAACGAGGTGGCGGCAGGTATTAGGCTTCTCGCCAAAGCTATGAAGGTATCCAATATTATTATTGGAATTGAAGAAAACAAACCCGAAGCTATCGAGTTGTTTTCCAAATTTGATGATATTGAAGTTGTAAGCTTAAAAAAGATATATCCTATGGGCTCGGAAAAGCATCTTATATATTGTTGTACGGGAAGAAAAGTACCCGTTGGCAAACTTCCTGCCGAAGCAGGTTGCGGAGTATATAATATCGCTACTGCTTTTGCCACCTATGAAGCTGTGGAACTTAATAAGCCACTTTTTGAAAGAGCAATGACAGTTTCCGGCAAATCTATAGTCCACCACAAAAACTTACTTGTAAAGAATGGTACTAGCTTTGATAGTATAATTGAGTTTTGCGGCGGCACAAGGGATAACCTGGCTATGCTAGTTGCCGGCGGGCCTATGATGGGCGTATCCTTACTTAGTTCTAATTACTACACCAGAAAATCAGACAGCGGTCTACTTTGTCTTGACCCCAGCGAAATTGACGTTAACAACCCTACCCCCTGTATTAACTGTGGAAAATGCGCCTCCGTTTGTCCAATGAACTTACTGCCGATGACCATTGATTTTTATACTTTGGCAGGTGACTACGACAAAGCTGCTTTATACGGCGGAGTAAATAACTGCATTAGTTGCGGCTGCTGTTCCTATGTGTGTCCGGCAAACCGCGCTCTTATACAAAGCATAACCCTATGCAAACAAAAGCTTAATGCGAAAAAGGAGGTAAAGTAGTATGCCACAAGTACTTGTATCAGACTCCCCACACGTAAGAAGCAAGCGTACAACCAAGCATATAATGCTAGACGTTATTATAGCTTTGTTGCCTGCGGCAATTATTGGGTGTGTCTATTTTGGTCTTAAAGCGCTTATGGTGCTTTCAATTGCTACGGCTTCTTCCATAGCTACCGAAATAGTTTACGCCCTGTTCCAAAAAAAGAATATAAAAAATATCCTCAAAGAATTTGACCTAACTTCCATAGTAACAGGTCTTCTTTTGGGAATGACTCTTTCTTCTTCCGTACCTTGGTACGTTCCCGTTCTGGCTTCAGTATTTGCCATAGCCGTGGTAAAAATGCTTTTTGGCGGCACAGGTAAAAACATAGTTAACCCCGCTATCGCAGGAAGAGTATTTGCATTTATTGCCTTCCAAGGCGTAATGATATCGGGCTTTGTCAATGCAAGTATAGCTCCTGTTAGCGGTACCGTTCAATCGGGAGCAACGGCATTAACTGCTCTATTCAGCGGCGGAACGGAAGCGGTAAGCTTATCCAACCTTGATTTATTTTTGGGGACAGGCGTTGCCGGTTGCATCGGTGAAACTTCAAAAATTGCTTTACTAATCGGTGGAATATATCTCTGTATCCGCAAAGTTATTTCTTGGCAGTTCCCAACAATATATATATTAGTTACCGGACTTGTCGCGGTGATGATAGGTAAATTTGATTTTGCTTTATTCCTTCCCTCTATTTTATCTGGCGGACTTTTCTTAGGGGCTATTTTTATGGCAACCGATTATGTTACTAGTCCAAGCAACAAAAAGGCAAGTTATTTTTACTTTATTTTGCTTGGTATAATTACCGCGGTTTTGCGGGCGGCAACACATATTGAAGTTGTTAGCTTTGCTATCCTTTTAATGAATCTAACAGTACCTTTGTTTAACGCCTACATTAGGCCGCGTCCCTTTGGCTCGCCCCCAGTATTTGCCAAACTAAAAAATAAAATAGACGCAAAAAAGGAGGGAAGCAAATGACAATCAAACAATTTTTGAAAAGCAAAACCTTCCGTTGTATACTAGTACTACTCTGCATTGCTTTAGTCGCAGGTGGTTTGCTTTCTATTCTTCACGACGTCCTTAATGTTTCCGACGATGAAAAAACACAGCGCGCTATAGAAACTGTTTACGGACAACCAATGGATTTTACCGACCTTAGCCAAAGTTTAAGCGACAATTCTAACAATGATTACGGCACTGTTGACAGCCTATACCTACTTGCCGATGGCAATTATCTAATGAAGGTTACTGGCATTGACGGATATAAAAAAGGTACGATAACTCTTTACATAGTGGCCGAATTTTCTCAAGGAGAATTTGTTGGACTGAAAAAAGTAGTTTTGGAAAGTTACGAAAAACAAACACTTATGTCACAATTTACCTCAAAGTTTTATGAGGTTTATTCGGAAAACGATACTTATATTGTTGAGGGTGGTTATTTTTCCACAAGCTCAAATGGGGAAGATATTCAAAATCTTTCCTCGGGAGCTACATATTCTTCTAATGCAGTAAACAACGCGGTAAACTGCGGTTTATTTTATATAAGAGCCGAACTTAGCGGAGGTCAAAATGGATAAAAAACAATTCAAAAACATCGCCATAAGCGGCCTGCTTAAAGACAACCCTACCTTAAGACTTGTATTGGGAACTTGTCCAACACTAGCTCTTTCCACCTCTGCTATGAACGGCATAGGAATGGGCGCGGCGGTTATTTTTATACTAACTTGTAGTAACGTACTTATTTCCTTGCTTAGGAAAGTAATCCCCAGCGCGGTAAGAATTCCTGCATTCGTACTTATTATCGCTACATTTGTGACAATTGTAAGAATGGTTATGGAAAAGTATATCCCCTCTCTTTACCAGTCCTTGGGTGTTTTTCTTCCACTGATTGTTGTTAATTGTGTTATTTTGGGAAGGGCGGAATCCTTTGCCAGCAAAAATCCTGTGCTTGCTTCGGCATTCGACGGTATATTTAATGGTCTAGGCTTTGGCTTAGCTTTAACACTGCTAGGAATTATTAGAGAGGCGTTAGGCTCGGGAACGGTTTTTGGGATAGTATTGTGGCAGTTCAAAATCGAGTTCTTTACCTCGGCGGCAGGGGCATTCTTCGTATACGGAATTATGATAGCAATATTCAACACAATATATACCAAAGCAGAAAGCATCTCGCGGCAAAAAAACTTTACAAAAAACCTTTTGCCTCTTCCTGCCTTACAAAAAACGCAATTGACGGAGGTTAAATAATTATGGGAACATTTTTGATGATAATAGTTATGGCTGTATTCGTCAACAACTTTGTTGTAGTACAGTTCTTGGGTATATGTCCCTTCTTAGGTCTGTCAAAAAGTACAAACAGCGCTTTAGGAATGGGTGTTGCAGTAACCTTAGTTATGGCGATTACTTGTCTTATAACTTACCCTATATACAATTATCTTTTGGTACCGCTAGGCTTGCAATACTTAGAAATTATTATATTTATCTTCGTTATAGCCGCTTTGGTGCAAATGATAGAAAGAATAATAAGAAAGTTCGCTCCCCCTCTTTACAACGCTATGGGAATTTATCTTCCCCTAATTACCACAAATTGCGCAGTTTTGGGTGTGGCAGAAAGTGTTATTGATTCTACAATGATGCTAAATATACTCAATATTTCTTCTATGAACTTAGGCGTTGCTGTGCTTTACGGAGTATTTGCAGGAGTTGGCTTTACTGTGGCAATCGTACTACTTAGCGGACTGCGTGAAAAAGTAGACTACCTTGACATGTCCAAATCTATGAAGGGCTTCCCCGCTACTATGGTGACAGCGTGTTTTATAGCTATGGGCTTTTATGTCTTTAATCTGATAGGCTGACGGAGGTAAATAAATGAATTTTTTAATAAGCGCCATACAATGGAATAAGGTTGGCCTTGTCTTAGGCATAGTTGCCGGTCTTGCTGTGGTCTTTGCTATACTAATTTTGAT
>CAYIZR010000099.1:0-4877 GCA_964367755.1 uncultured Christensenella sp.
CATTCCTTCTTCTACCGGAGCTGCTAAGGCTGTTGGTAAGGTTATCCCTGAGCTTAACGGCAAACTAACAGGAATGGCTTTCCGTGTTCCTACACCTGACGTAAGCGTTGTTGATTTGACAGTAAGATTGGCTAAAGAAGCTACTTATGAAGAAGTTAAAGCTGCTATAAAGCTAGCTAGCGAAACCACAATGAATGGCATACTTGGTTATACCGAAGATGCAGTTGTTTCTACCGACTTTATTCACGAAAGCAGAACTTCAGTTTTTGACGCTGCTGCAGGTATTGCTCTTAACGGCAACTTTATGAAACTTGTTTCTTGGTATGACAACGAGTGGGGTTATTCTAACAAAGTAGTTGACCTAATCGTTTATATGGCTAATGTTGACAAAGCGTAAATAGTAGCATTAAAGTAAAATAAAATAATCCGCCCTTCGTGATAATTTCACAGGGCGGATTTTTATTTTTAATAACTGTTTGAACGAACTGCGATTATTATCAAAACAATAATTATAATAACGATGATTGCTGCGATAAAAAGAACTTTGGGTATGTCATATGTGCCAATTACGGGTAATTTCTCGCTTTCATACAGAACAAAATACAATTCGCCTTCGGGCAGAGAGTTTGCCCCGTATATATATTGTTTATCGGCTTCTCTGTATGTAAAATCAAGCGATTCTTCTATCATATACGGTTTTTTAGACGAAGAAACATCTACAACAATATGGATTCCTTCAAAGCCTCCCCAATAGGAAGCAGGAGAAAGGAAATAAACAAAATGGTCGCTGTAGGAGGATTTTTCGCTCTTTCGATAGGGACTCATATAGTACGATACAGTAAGATATTTGGTTTCGCCTTGCGCAAAGGAAGCTTCATAGAAAATTCCTAAAATGCAGTTTGCTCGCCTAAAGGTATTGTTTTCATCGTATACCGCTACATCTTCATTGTATATAAACGTAAAATCTCTTATATCAAAAAGAAGTTCGGGTTGATTATTTTCCAAATAATTTAGCTCATCCGCTTCTGTGTATTTTTGTTTAATAAGCTCAAGTAATAATGCGTCAATGTCTTCAATAGCATCAACGGAAGCAACTTCTCCTTCAGGCAAAGTCAAAGTCGAAGCGAAAGTTGATTCGACAATAATAAACATATCCTTATCGTTTTCTTTTGCTACAAGTCTTATATTGTAATTGGTACCAACAGAAACATCCGCAACAGCGTTAACTGCATAAAAGAAGCCTTCATAGGGCTCGGAAGAAAACCTAACAGTGCTTCCCGTAAATTTTACCATAGAATAATTTTTGCTAACGTCGTATGCTTTTTGCTTAGGTTCTTCTACGGTTTTCAGCAAATTGTTGAGTTCATCTTGCGTGTATTCCGTACCGTCGGATTTTTGAGGAGCGCCTAAAATACGAATAGAGTAAGGCAAGCTGTTTTCGCCGTCTTTTACCTCAATCAGATTTTTTTTGATAATATTATAAATATCAGAATAGGAAATAGAATCAAAGTAAGGGAATGCCATTTTTATGCTTTGCGCGGTATCGGAAATGTTTTTCATCTTGTATTCAGCAGTTACTCGAGTAGCTTTATATTCGTAGCCGAAAATATAAGGTTCCCCCTTTTCGATTTCGAAAAGCAAGTTTTCTCTTAAGACTTTAATGGAGTCGTTTTCTACAAAAGATATACCGCTCAAACCGCCGTGTGATGAATAATGAGGCGGGCCGGAATTTGCTTTTGCATAATTATTGCCCCCAAAACCGAATCCGCATATTACCGAAGTTGCAAAAATAAACGCAAATAATAACGTTATTAAAAATTTTCTCATTTTGTATTCACCCTTTATAAAGGTATGTTAATAACCCTAATTTATATGTTAGCAGACAAAGGGAAATATGTCCAGTTCAAATATTATGACTTTTTTTGATTTAGTTTTTCGGCTTGAAATTTTTCAAATATTCCTCATAACGGTAGACGGCGTGAGGACGGACGGGTTTTTTAACTATGCCTTTTTCTGTCAAAAATACAAAAATGAAAGAAAACTCCGTCTTATCAGAGGGTTCTATTTTGATAAGTTTTTTATCGCTAAGAAGCCTTTTTATTTGCGCGTGATAATTATAATATCCCATAAATTTAGTATACCATAAGACTATTAAAATGTGCAGAATACAAAAAAATATTGCATAAAAATGCTATATATGGTATTATTATTTTTAGTTGTTAAATAGATTATTAAAAAAGGAGTGATTTATGGCTAATTTAGAGAACATATTGCAGAGTTTGACATTGGAGGAAAAATGCGCTCTGTGTTCGGGCGTTACTAATTGGCGAACCGCTTGTATTAAAGATAAAAATGTGCCTTCGATTATGGTTGCCGACGGCCCTCATGGGATAAGAAAAGAATTAGTTAGCGCAGACGTTGCAAATTTTATGCAAGATAGTATGCCTTCAACTTGTTTCCCTACAGCGGTTACCGTTGCCAGCACTTGGGATGCCGATATTGCATATAAAATGGGCGAGGCTATCGCCGAGGAAGCAGTTGATCAAGGCGTAGACGTAGTTCTAGGCCCAGGCGTAAATATAAAGAGAAATCCTCTTTGCGGAAGGAATTTTGAGTACTTTAGTGAAGATCCTTATTTGGCAGGAGAATTAAGCGCCGCTTACGTTAATGGCGTTCAAAGCAAAAAAGTAGGTACGTCGCTTAAACACTTTGCAGTTAATTCACAAGAGCATAGAAGAATGACAATAAGTAGCGAAGTTGATGAAAGGGCTCTTAGAGAAATATATTTGCCCGCTTTCGAAAACACTGTAAAAAAGGCTCAGCCTTATACTATTATGTGTAGCTATAATCCTATTAACGGAGTACACGCAAGCGATAACAAAATGCTACTTAATGATATTCTCCGCGAAGAATGGGGATATAACGGCATTGTTGTGAGCGATTGGGGCGCAGTTAATGACAGAGTTAAGGGCATACTTGCAGGTTTGGATTTGGAAATGCCTACTTCCAACGGTATTCGCGATAAAGAAATAGCCGAAGCAGTAAAAAGCGGCAAAATAACCGAAGCTGATTTGGATAAAGTAGTAATGCGTATGCTTGATTTTGCATTTAGGTGCCAAAAGGACAGAGAGGAGCACAAGGATATCAAGGCAGATTATGATAAGAACTTTGATTTAGCTTGTGAAATCTCCGAAAAAGGCGCAGTAATGCTCAAAAATGACGGTATTTTGCCTCTCAAAAAAGATGCTAAAATAGCGGTAATTGGTAATTTGGCGAAAAAAATGCGGTATCAGGGAAGCGGTTCTTCCAGAATAAATCCTAAGAAGTTAACAAGCTTTACCGATTATTTGGATGAAATAAAAGCTGATTATTCTTATGCCGACGGCTATGATCCTGATTGCGACGGAATTGATAAAACAATGCTGGCTCAGGCAGTAAATAGCGCGGCAGACAAAGATGTTGTTTTGTTATTTATCGGTTTGACTGATAATTACGAAAGCGAAGGCTTTGACCGTTCTCATATGGATTTACCTATGGCGCATAACGTTCTTGTTGAAGAATTGTCCAAACTCAATAAAAACCTAGTTATTGTGCTTAGCGGTGGTTCTGCAATGGCGTTGCCGTGGATAAATAAAGTTAACGCGGTACTTAATATGTATCTATGTGGTTGCGCTGGCGGCAAGGCTTGTTATAGACTTATTTATGGAGAGGCAAACCCTTGTGGTAAACTTGCCGAAACTTTCCCCATTAGCATCAAGGACAACCCTGCTTATTTGTACTTCCAAATGGGCCCGCAAACAGTGGAATATAGAGAGAGTATTTTTGTAGGATACAGATATTTTGACTCGGCAAAAAAGCAAGTTCGTTTCCCCTTTGGATATGGCTTGTCATACACAACTTTTGCTTATAGTGACCTAAAGTTATCCGCTGAAGAAATCACCGACAACGACAAGTTAGAGGTATCCTTTGCCATAACCAACACAGGCAAAGTTAAGGGTGCAGAAATAGCGCAAGTTTATGTAAAAGACGTAGAAAGTACAATTTTCCGTGAAGAAAAGTCACTAAAAGCTTTTGTTAAAGTAGAGCTAAAAGCAGGAGAAACAAAGACCGTTAGTGTTACTTTAGATAAGAGAAGTTTTGCTTTTTATAATACAGAAGTATCTGATTGGACAGTAGAAAGCGGAGATTTTGAAATAATGGTTGGCGCATCAAGCAGAGATATAGTGTTGGAAAGTAAAGTAAAAGTAACTTCGGATACCAAAGCTGTTCCTTCTTATATGTCTAGCGCTTCTTGTTACTACAACATTGGTGACTATGGCGACATTCCTGATAAAGATTTTAGGAACTTGTTAGGGAGAGAGCTAATTGACAATGTGCCCCTTGCCAAGGGAGATATTGATTACAATGCTTGCCTAGGAGATTTGGGCGTGTGTTGGATAGGTAAGTTGCTAAAATGGGCAGCATATAAGTTTAGTGCAAAAATTATGCCTAAAGACAGTCCCGAGTTTATGAAGAAAATGGCGCAAAAGAGCGCGCTTAGTATGCCTTTGCGTAATGCCTTTGCTATGACTAATGGACTTGTTCCACAAAGAGTGGTTGACGGACTTATTAAGCGTTGTAATGGTAAGCCATTCCAAGGTATGGGCATGATGATAGGCGGCTTTTTGGCGAAAAAAGGTACAAAGAAGATAGAATTGTACCGTCCTAATGTGTAATATGAAACTCGTTATTGCTTCTAACAATAAGCATAAAATAAGAGAAATTAAAGAAATACTAGGCAACTTTTTTGAAGTTGCCTATTCTCTAAGTGACCTAAGTATTGATACCGAAATTATTGAAGACGGAACAACATTTTTTGAAAATGCGCTCATTAAAGC
>CAYIZR010000100.1:0-4782 GCA_964367755.1 uncultured Christensenella sp.
TTGTTAACGCTACGAAATTATATTATTATTTATTAGTTGTATCCTCTTGCTCTTTTAATTTTTCGTTTAATTTATCAATTTTATCGGCGAAATCAGTTTTTTTACGCTCTGTTTTGAACAAACTCCAAACCGCCGTCTGTAAGAAAGCAACAAGCAAAGCGCTTATAGCGGCGCCCATAGCAAGCATACCTGTTAATTGTTTTATAATAATATTTTCGCTTACAAAAAATACCGACAAACAGACCGATATAATAATAAGCGCGCTGGAAAAGACAGCAGGAAGGGATTCTGTTGCAGATTTTATGGAGCATTCTTTGGAAGAAACAAACTTGCCCCTGTTCTTTTCGAAGGTATTGGCAAACAAAATAGCATAGTCTACTGTACAGCCTAGCTGAACACTACTTAAAATTATATAAATCATAAAGTTAAGAGATATTCCTGCAAGGAATGCAATTGAGAGGTTTATCCAAATACCAAGTTCTATTATTATTACCATAAACAAACTCTTTAATGGGTTCCTTAAAAGCAATGCAACAATTACAAAAATAATAAGTGCGCTAACAACGGTAACACGCAAAAAGTCAATAGGGGTTAGTTCTCTCATATCATAACTTCCGGTAAGCATACCAATTGAATAGCTCTTTGTTCCGAAATATTTCTTCCTTACTCCCTCCATATATTCGTAACTGGCAGCAGCTTTGTCGTCCTCTGCGCTTCCGTTAATACTTATCGTATAGAGTGTGTACCACTCTCCGTCTACTTTGGCAAAATAAGAACTCAAGACGCGTAAATCTACCCCTTCTAGCATAGTTGTTATATCTATATTTTCGAGATCGTATTTTTCTATCACTTCATACACATCAAGACCCATACTTTCAAAAAATCCTTCATATATTGTTGGATAGGCATCAACATTAGCGGGGAGCTCGTTAAGTATTTTTTGCAAAGATTCTAACTTAGTGTTTTTGCCGGTTTTTTCGTCATAACCACCTATTAAAATATCCAAAGCGGCAATTAAAGTATCAGAATCTATGGTTATCATAGTAAATGCGCCCATTACGCCGGCAACTTTGCCATTTGGGTCACTCTCGATATCTTTGATAAAATCTTCTTGAGTGCCGGTTTTGGTAAGCACAGGTACCGCCATAATCATTTGGTTGCCTAATTCATAAGCTATTTCTTTTTCCGGAGTATTGAGCTCTTGACGGTATAGTTCAAAATAACTATAATTAAGTTTTGATTGCCCGATAAATGCAGGGACCAACATACCTAATGCCACAACTATTAAGACTATTCTTTGCCAAACAGAAAACCTTGCTATAGGTTTAATTACCGTATCTTTGCCAAAGGGCTTAAATTTTGGCTTTTTCTCACTCACTTTTTTGTTAAAAGAATCTATAAAATGATGAGTTGTTTTCATTATCGCCTTGTCAAGAAGCAATGTGATAATTGGTTGCAGTATAAGCACCGAAAGAAGAGATAATGCAACGCCCTTAATAATTACGTTGGCTATATCCATACCTATCCCAAATCGCATAAAATACAGAGCGGCAAAACCACCCATAGTAGTTAGTCCACTAGCAAATATACTATTAGCTACCTCGGGTATAGAAGTCCTTGTGGCTTCTAAGGCATCCAAACTCTGTCTGCGTCGACGGTAGTTGTGCATATAGAATATTGCATAGTCAAGTGTTATTGCAAGCTGCAAAACAGCGCTAGTTGCAAAGGAAATAATGCTAATAGACGGATACAAATAATTTATACCCATACTTATTACTATGCTTACACCTAAAGTAAATATAAGAATGAGCGGCTCAATAAAGCTCGCGCTTGTAAGCAATAGAATAAGAATAACCGCAATAATTGCATATACAATAAAATTCGGCAAATCGTTAAGAGTATCTTCCAAAACAATTTGCGCCGTTTCTGTCATACCTGCGCTAGCTATTTCTCTATCACTAAACTCACTTTTTATATCGTCCAAAATAGCGTATGCCTCGGCAGTTGAGGGAGAATATTCTAACATTATTAGCAAAATATAATCGTATTGTCCTTCTCCAATAGAACGCTTTAGGTAGCTTTGAAGTCCACTTGTGTCAATAGTCATACTTTCAAGACCAAGAAGTTTTATATATTGAGCGTAGTTTTTCAACATACTATTGCTGTTTAATACTTCCTCAAGTTCGTCAGGTTCAAGGTCACCCAAATCAAAATCAAGCGCTTCTATTTGTGATTGGAACTCTTCCATACCCGAAGCGTCTTCTACCCAAATAAGTTGGGATATCCCTTCCATCTTCCTTATTTTTTCTACTTTTTCAATAAGCTCGGTATCGTGTTCTTGCCCTCTAACAACAATTGTGGCATCTCCTCGGATATTAAAATTATTTTCCAAAAAATCAAAGCCTTTGGCCGTGTCAAAGTCGTCGGAAAAATAACTCATCATATCAGAATTGATTTTGTCATCGTCAACAACCAAAAATATCGTGCCAAGTATTGCCAAGACCAGTACAATGGCAAATAACAAAAGTATATATGCCTTGTATTTAATTACAAAATTACTGAATTTATTTAACACCTAAAATACCTCCGGTCTTATTTTTTCCCTTTTCTTTGTATTTTTTCTTCTTAAAATAAACTAACAGGCAAGGAAGAACGACAATCACTAGTACAAAACTTATAAAAGCTCCCCTAATCAGCATCATAGCCATTTCTTTAACAAGTAAATTAGCGGTTACAAAGTATACGCTAGTACAAGCTCCCATAATTATTGCCGCGCTTGTGGCAATGGAAGGAAATGCGCTTGATGCAGCTTTTTTTATGGCAGTATGGGTATCCTCATATTTGTTTAAGGCTTCCGAAAACCGCGTTGTTAATAAAATTGCATAATCCACCATGCATCCTAATTGCACACTGCTAATTATTATATATATCATAAAATTTATGGGAATACCAAGCAATGTATTTATGCTGATATTTATCCAAATAGCAAGTTCTATTAGCACTACCATAATAGCAGACTTTAGCGCTGATTTCAATAAAATTGCCATAATTAGAAAAATTATCGCCGCGCTAATTAGTGTTACCCTCAAAAAATCTCCCGGGGTGACATTGGCCATATCGCCAACACCGGTAAGCATACCAAGCGGATAACTCTCGTCAAAATAATAATTAAGCTTATCCATTAAAGAATGATATGTCAAAAATGCTGCCTCATCCTCGGTGTCTCCTTCTATGGTAGCAAGGTATAAGGTATAATAATTGTCTTCCACCTCAGAAAACAACATTTTCATTGCGGGAAGTTTGGCAAACAAGGGATTACTAATAATATTTTTCAAATCTTCAATTTCCATATCCAAAAAGGTGTATGCGCCAAGTACGTTAGAAATTTTTTCTTCTTCATAGAGGCTATCAATAAACTCTTTGTGACTTCCTTGAGACGGCTTCAGTGGAACGGCTATTATTATCTGATTGGCTAGTTTTTCGGCAAGAATTTGTTGAGAAGTGGTTTCTTCCTGTTCTTGAAAAATTTTCAAATAACTAAACTTAACGTTATCCTGTCCAATAAAGGCAGGGACAACCAACAATATTGCCACTATAGCTATTATGTGCCTGGCTTTTAACGTTCCCGATACGATTTTAGAAAAATTTAGATTAAGCTTTTTGTGTTCAGTTCTTTTATTAGCTTTGTCAAAAACCACCATTAAACAAGGTTGCAAAACCAAAACGGTAATAAGGGACATAAATACTCCCTTTATAATAATGTTTGCAAGGTCTGCGCCCACCTTAAATTGCATAAAATAAAGCGCGGCAAACCCTCCTGCCGTTGTTAGTCCGCTAGCAACCACGCTAATAATTGTCCTTGGCAAGGCTTTCTTTGCAGCCTCGGCAGGACTAAATAACAATCTGTCCTCCTTATATGCGTGTAAAAGAAAAATAGCGTAATCCATAGTTAAGCCTAATTGTATTATTCCGCTTGCCGCAAAGCTGATTATGCTTATATCCTTAAAAAAATAATTGGTACCCATATTTATTAAAATACTTACAGCCATTGTAATAATCAAAACAATTGGGTCAACAAAACTATCGGTAGCAAGAAGCAAAATAATCATTACGGCAATAACACTAAAAATAAAATAAAAGGGTATTTCTTTCATCGTTTGGCTCATTACGGTGTCGGCAAGCGCCGTCATACCCGATATAGCTACTGCTCTATTGAGGTTTTCTTGCAGTTCTGTACGGATTTGCTTGTGAACATTAAAAGCTTCAAATGTGGAGGGAGAATAATTAAAAAGTATCAAAAGCACATAGTTATATGATATTATTTGTCCTTGTCCATTAAAATTTGGTTGTCTCAAATAATTTTTTAACTCTGAGGTGCTCAGATTCATACTGTCACGCAAAGAGGGTGTTAGTTCTAGTAGATTTTCGATTGACACAATGTCATTGTACCAAACAAACTGGCTTATCCCCTTAATATTTTTTTTCATTTTGGATACTGATGCGGCGAGCTCTGTATCACCTTCGCATCCTTCTACTACAACAAAAGCATCACCTTCCACTGCAAAATTTTCTTTAAGAAAAGCAATTCCTTCGGCAGATTTTGATTGTTCGGGAAGATATTCTAGCATATTAGAATTTATTTTACCGCCAATAACAGTAAAAACGGTACCTACTATACTTGCTAATACTAATATGCAAGTTATAATAAATACCCATTTTTTGTTTTTTATAATAAAATCTGCTATTCTATGCATTTTATTTTTATTCTACGGTAACACTTTT
>CAYIZR010000101.1:0-4710 GCA_964367755.1 uncultured Christensenella sp.
TATTATAATAAATATATTTCAATAAATATATAAAACGCCTGAAAAACTTTGTTTTCAGGCGTTTTGCATTTGGGAAAAAACAATATTCTATTTTTTGTTTAACGATTTATAATTTTTGACAGCCTCAATTGTTCTTTTTAGTATTTCTGCATCTTCTATTATCGTTTCTTGGCTAGGCAATGTGGAGGTTTCTCCGCTTTGGGCATAATGTTCTTTTATTGCCACAATTTTGCCAAGGTCGTAGCGCAATAGATACAAGTCATAAGAGGAAATAACATCTTCCAAATAAGTTATTGCGTTTGCTAGTTGGTTGTTTATGGATAATAATTTTACAAAAGAAGTGGCTTTGTTGGATAGATTTATTTTTTCTATGGATTTGCGGGCTCTTCTTAGACAAGATTCGGCCTCGTCGAAATCGGTTAGCCTTCTAAAAGATAGATTAAGGCTAAGACCTAGAATAATCAAAGAAAGCATAATGAGGTATTTTACCCAAAGAAGGGCAGGGTTAATAATATCAAAAAACACTAATACAATGATTGCGGCAAGGATTGCCAAGCTCAAAATTACTAAGGACTTAAAAAGTTTTTTTCGCATTTTAGCCCTCCTTTTTTTCGTTGATATGAACCGAAAGTTGATTGAAGGGAATAGCAATTCCGTTTTTGTTAAAATCGTTGTATACGGCTTCTACCAAATCATAATATACCGTCCAGTAATCAGCGTTGTTAACCCATACTCTGCAACGGAAAATAAGTCCGCTTTCTCCATGCTTATAAAGCCTTATTAAGGGTTCCGGCTCGGTAAGAATCAGGCTATTATTATTAACAGTTTGTTTTAAGGTGTTTTTTACAAAGTCCAAATCAGACCCGTAGGATGCGGAAAACTCTAAGTCAATACGCCGGGTGGGGCGGGCGGAAAAGTTGGTAATTGTTGCGTTAACTACCCTGCTGTTGGCAATAACAACTTTTTTATTGTCCACCGTGTAAAGGCAGGTGTTAAGCAGTCCAATTGACTTAATAGTGCCTTCATCTGAGCCTATGCTGACGTAGTCGCCTTCGCGAAAGGGCTTGTTAAAAATAATCATTATACCGCTTGCAAAGTTGCTTAGGCTGTCTTTTAGAGCAAGACCTATGGCTATTGCCATACTGCTAAGCACCGCTATAAGTCCCGCCGAGATTGTGGGGAAAATTATACTAATCACAGAATAAAACAAAACCAGATACAGCGCAAATTTTATTATGGAATCGATAAAGGTAATCGTTGTTCTTTCCAGTGGCGAACGCTGAAGGGAAACCTTGCTTACTCTAGATACGATTTTTACTATGAACAAGCCAAATAATAACACGACGACAGCTTTCAAAATATTATAGCCGTTGCCGCTAAAAAAGCTTTCCAGCCATTCCAAAAAGTTATTCATTCTATTCCTCCTCTTATATTTTATATTTATTTTAACAAATAAACTCAATAATTGCCAGTATATTTGACATTAAAAATACGCTGTGCTATTATTTAATAGATTTTTAACACATTTAAGGAAGTGTATTCAGTATGGCAACGAACTTTAATTTTACCGAGATAGAAGCCAAATGGCAAAAATATTGGTATGAGAACAAAATTTTTGAAGTAACAGAAGACACAACAAAGCCAAAATTTTATGGCTTGATAGAATTCCCATACCCCTCGGGCGCAGGTATACACGTAGGACATATAAGAGCGTATACGGGTATGGAAGTAATTGCCAGAAAAAAGCGTTTGGAAGGCTATAACGTACTTTTCCCGATTGGATATGACGCTTTTGGCTTGCCTACCGAAAATTACGCTATGCAAACAAAGCAACATCCAAGAATTGTTACTGATAATAACATAAAGCATTTTGATGAGCAGCTCCACAAGGTAGGGTATAGCTTTTGCTATGACCGTCAAGTGGATACTACAGACCCGAATTATTATAAATGGACCCAATGGATATTTTTAGAAATGTTCAAGAGAGGCCTTGCTTATAAGTCCACTACATTAGTTAATTTTTGTCCTAATTGCAAGGTTGTTTTGGCAAATGAAGAAAGTCAAGATGGAGTATGCGACCGTTGTGGAACCGAAGTTGTGCAAAAAGAAAAAGATGTTTGGTTTTTACGCATAAGAAATTATGCTGAAAGATTGCTTAATGGTTTGGAAAAACTGGACTTTTTGGAAAAAATAAAAATAGAACAAGCAAATTGGATAGGCAAAAGCACGGGAGCCGAGGTTACTTTTTCGGTAGAGGGCGCCAAAAAGCCTTATCCTCTTAAGGTTTATACCACAAGGCCTGATACAATCTACGGAGCAACTTTTGTAGTGGTTTCTCCCGAACATCCGCTTCTTAATGAGTGCTTAGGCGCAATCAAGAATATGGCGCAAGTTGAAGATTATCAGCAAAAAGCCAAGTTAAAAAAAGAATTTGAAAGAGTGCATCTTGCCAAAGAAAAGAGCGGTATTTTGGTGGAAGGGATATATGCAATCAACCCCATAACTAAGACAAAAATACCTGTTTTTACCGCTGATTACGTAATGATGGACTACGGCACGGGCGCCATTATGGCGGTACCTGCTCACGATACAAGAGATTATGAGTTTGCAAAAAAATATAATCTTCCTATTATAGAAGTTATTGCGGGCGGAGATATAACCAAAGAAGCTTTTATAGCCAAAGACGGCGGCATAATGGTCAATTCCGGTATGCTTAATGGTATGGAAGTAAAAGACGCTATTAAAGCTATGATTGAGGAGATGGAAAGAATTAACGTAGGCGTAGCAAAGACTGATTACAAAATGAAAGATTGGGCTTTTAACCGTCAAAGATATTGGGGAGAGCCAATACCTATAGTAAATTGTCCTAAATGTGGACAAGTTCCCTTAGAATTAAAAGATTTGCCACTAACTTTACCTGATTTGAAAGATTTTGAGCCAACTGACGACGCTTCAAGTCCTCTTAGCAAGGTTACTCATTGGGTCAACACAACATGTCCTATTTGCGGAGGAAAAGCGACAAGAGAAACCGATACAATGCCCCAGTGGGCAGGTAGTAGTTGGTATTTTCTTCGTTATGAGAGTCCTAATTGTGCTACAGCTGTTGTTGACAAGGAAGCGTACAAATATTGGAATAAAGTTGATTGGTACAACGGCGGTATGGAGCACGTAACCAGGCATCTAATATATTCTCGTTTTTGGAATATGTTCCTTTATGATATTGGAGTAGTGGAGAGTGAAGAGCCATACATAAAAAGAACTGCTCAAGGCTTGATTTTGGGCGCTGATGGCGAAAAAATGAGTAAGTCAAGAGGCAACGTTATCAATCCCGATGACGTAATAAATGAGTTTGGCGCCGATGTTTTGCGTACCTTTATTATGTTTATTGGCGACTACGAAAAGCCTGCTCCTTGGTCAACTGAAGGTGCTAGAGGGTGTAGTAGATTTCTAAACAGAGTTTGGAATTTAGTGGATATGATTAAAGAAACCAATGCAAATGACATCAATCTTGCATGGGTTATCAAAAAAGTGTCCGGTGATTATGAAAGTAACAAGTTTAATACGGCAATTGCGCAACTAATGACAGCGGTAAATGTCTTTTATCAAAGAGGTTCAGTTACAAAAAGCGAACTAAATACTATTTTGATATTACTTTATCCTGTAGCGCCGCATATTGCATCGGAAATGTATGAAAAACTAAATAGAGGCGCAAAAATAACCAAAGCAAAATGGCCAGTTTATGACGAAAAAGACTTGATTTCCGACGAAGTGGAAATTCCCGTTCAAATTAACGGAAAAGTAAGGGCAAAAATTATTGTAGCTAAGGACGCTACTCAGGACGAAGTTATGGCAATAACCGCCGAAAATACCAAAGTGCTGGAAAGTGTTAATATAGTAAAGGTAATTTATGTTAAGGGTAGAATATTAAATATCGTTGTAAAGTAGAATATATTTACTCAATAAAGGAAAAAATCAAAATATAATTAAAAATGCACGTAAATCAGTTGCATTTTTTTTTGAAAAAGATTAAAATAATGTCGAAAAATAATTCCATTAGGAGGATAAAAATAATGGCAAAAGTAAAAGTTGGCATCAATGGTTTTGGAAGAATCGGACGTTTGGTATTCCGCGCTTGCTGCGAAAGAAAGGATGTTAAAGTAGTAGGTATAAACGATCCGTTTATCGACGTTGATTATATGGCGTATATGTTGAAATATGATAGTGTTCATGGACAATTCAACGGAACAATCGAAGTTGCAGAAGGCAAACTAATCGTTAACGGCAATCCTATTACCGTTTTCGCTGAAAGAGACCCTGCTAACATCAATTGGAAATCCTGTGGCGCTAAATATATTGCTGAGGCTACCGGTATATTTACTACTACCGATACCGCCAAAGTTCATATCAAAAAGGGTGGCGCAAAGAAAGTTGTTATCACTGCTCCTAGTAAGGACGCTCCTATGTTCGTATGCGGAGTTAATTTAGAAAGCTATGACAAGAAGATGAAAGTTGTTTCTAACGCATCTTGTACAACCAATTGCCTAGCTCCTTTGGCTAAGGTTATAAATGATAATTTTGGTATTGTAGAAGGACTTATGACCACTGTTCATGCAACTACAGCTACTCAAAAGACAGTTGACGGACCTAGCAAGAAAGATTGGAGAGGCGGACGTAGTGCAGGCAGCAATATCATTCCTTCTTCTACCGGAG
>CAYIZR010000102.1:0-4657 GCA_964367755.1 uncultured Christensenella sp.
TTGTAGCGGTATATTATTTTTATAAATAAAAGGTAACATTCCCCAGTTAATAAGGTTACTTCTATAACGCTTAGTTGCATATTCCTTAGCTATGTTAGCAATACCCCCTAGTACTTTTTGACAGGAAGCTGCTTGCTCTCTTGCGCTTCCGTCCCCGGGTTTAACTGCAAAAATTACACTACCTATTCCTGTTTCTCCCTCAACACCGCATAGCTTCATTGCCTTATGGTATTCCTCACCTATAACGCCGCTTTTGCGCGCTTTCTCATCCTCACTCACTTTTTTTGCCCTCTCAACATAGTCTGGCCTTTTTCTGCTCAAAGTAAACTCGGCAAGGCGCATAGGATTACTGCGGTAACTGCTAGTTTCTCCCGAAGGAATAAGCTCGTCGGTAGTGGTCACAGGGTCGTTAATTACCGCCACAACTTTCATCAAAACATTCTGTTTTAACTCGGACATTTCCGGCCAATCAGCTATATTAGGACCATATTTTAGTGGGAAACTTTCCTCTGCTTTGCCAAAGCAATCCAAAATTCTATTATCGTATATTGTAGAATCATAATTAAATGGCTTTTTTCTGTAAGTATATTCAATATCTGTAGCCGCAGTCAAAATCCCCCCGTTAGCGGCGGTCGCGGCAATGCTTCTAGCATCCATTAACGCAACACTTGCAAGCTGTCCTTCGCTAGGCTTACTGCCTTCTCTCGACTCAAAATTTCTGGTGGTATGTCTTATAGAAAAACCATTATTTGAAGGCACATCACCTGCACCAAAGCACGGACCGCAAAAAGCTGTTTTTATATTTACACCTGCATTAAGAAGCTTTGCTATAGCTCCCTTTTTTACCAAATCAACATATATTGGCTGACTTCCCGGATACACGCTCATACTGAGCTTATTTCCCACGCTATTATTCTCCAAAATAGCTGCCGCTTCCATAATATTGTCGTAGGTACCTCCTGCGCAACCTGCAATTATTGCTTGGTCAACGCGGATTTTGCCGTCTATTATTTTATCTGTCAACACAAAGTTGTTATTTTTTAATAGTTTGTTACCGGCATCTTCGCACTGTTTAAGAATTTCATAAGGATTGTCTTGTAGTTCTCTGATAGTATAGGCATTGCTCGGGTGGAATGGCAATGCTATCATTGGCTCAATTTTGCTAAGGTTAATTTTTATCAAGCTATCATAATAACACAAATCCTCTTGACTTAACTTTGAGTACTCATAATTACGCTTATGGGTATCCAAATAAGACTCTACAGTCTCATCAGTAACCCATATAGAAGATAAACAAGTTGTTTCGGTGGTCATTACGTCAATGCCATTTCTGTACTCTATCGGCAGGTTTTTTACTCCCTCGCCGAAAAACTCCATAACTTTATTTTTTACAAATCCATTAGAAAAAGTCGCCTTAATCATCGCCAAAGCTACATCTTGCGGGCCTACGCCTTTTTTTAGCTTTCCTTTTAATTCTACGCCCACTACATCGGGGTATTTTATATCATAAGTTTGGCAAAGTAGTTGTTTTACTAGCTCTCCGCCGCCTTCTCCTATCGCCATAGTGCCTAGCGCGCCGTAGCGGGTGTGAGAGTCACTACCAAGTATCATTTTGCCACAACCTGCCATTCTTTCACGCATATAGCTGTGAATTACTCCTTGATGAGCAGGAACATATATTCCGCCATATTTTTTTACTGCCGAATAGCCAAAATCGTGGTCATCTTCGTTAATAGTACCTCCCACCGCGCAAAGACTGTTATGGCAGTTGGTAAGCACATAAGGAATCGGGAACTTCTTTAGCCCGCTTGCTTTCGCCGTTTGAATAATCCCAACATAAGTTATATCGTGAGACGCCATACAGTCGAACTTAATTTTCAAATCTCCGTCCTTATTTGTAGGTTTGTTGGTATTGTGCTTGTCTAAAATTTTGTAAGCAATAGTTCCTTTATAGGCATTTTCATAATTTACACCTTCAATCTGGTTCTTTTTAACTAGTTTCCCCTTATAAAGATAAACTCCTTTGTTTACTAATTTTATAGGCATAATAATATCTCCTTTGTGTATATATTTTTTATTTTTCTACTAATTATAACTTTAATCTAACGGTTTGGTGTTTTTTACTTTCATTCTTGCAATAGCTCTAGACAATGTCATCTCACTTAAACGATATTCCGCCATACTTTTTGCATTTTCTAACTTTCTGGAATGCTCTTCTATAGCTTTTTTTACTCTGTCATCATCTATCTCTTCGGGCCACTCCATAGTCTGGCACATTACGTAAACTTTGTTTTCCTTTACTACGGCAAAACCTTCTCCGTTAGCGCAATACTTTCTCTTGCCGTCAATGTTTATCCATATTATAGAAGGCTGCATCCCCACCACAACGGGAGCGTGATGGGCCAAAATCTCTACTTGTCCATCTTGGGCTGTTAGTGTTATTCCCTCCACTTTTCCCGAAAAAAAGGTTCTTTCCGGAGTTAGCATTTCCAAATAGAAAGTTTTCATAACTAAGCCTTCTTGTTGTCTTTATTATACTTTTTTATTACTTCCTCAATATCTCCTGCAAACAGGAAGTAATTTTCGGGAATATGGTCCACTTCTCCGCTTAGTATATCTTCCACACTCTCAATAGTCTTGCTGAGCGGAACGAACCGTCCTTCCATATTGGTATAAATACTAGCCACAAAAAACGGCTGAGAAAAGAACTTTTGCAATTTTCTTGCCCTATAAACCGTTAACTTGTCCTCTTTGCTTAGTTCTTCCATACCCAAAATGGCAATAATATCTTGCAAATCCTTATATCTTTGAAGTAGCTCTTGACATTTTCTTGCGGCGTTATAGTGCCTCTCCCCTACTATAGATAGTTCCAATATTCTACTACCCGAAGCAAGTGGGTCAATGGCAGGATAGATACCTTGCTCAACTACTTTTCTGGAAAGTACGGTAGTTGCATCCAAATGGCTAAAAATGGCCGCAGGAGCAGGGTCGGTTAGGTCGTCAGCTGGCACATATACCGCTTGAATAGAAGTTATCGCTCCGTTTACCGTAGAGGCAATACGCTCTTCTAACGCGCCTAGTTCCTCACTTAAGGTAGGTTGATAGCCAACAGCACTAGGCATACGTCCAAGCAGCGCGCTAACCTCACTACCGGCTTGAATATATCTAAATATATTATCGATAAATAGAAGTACGTCTTGCTTTTTTACATCACGAAAATATTCGGCTACAGTTAATCCGCTAAAAGGAGTACGCATACGGGAGCCTGACGGCTCGTTCATTTGTCCAAAAATAAGAGCTGTATTTTTCAGAACTCCGCTTTCTGTCATTTCGGTAATCATCTCGTTACCTTCTCTGCTACGTTCCCCAACTCCGGTAAAAACCGAATAACCGTTGTATTCTTGGCTAATGTTACGGATAAGCTCCAATATAAGTACAGTTTTGCCTACTCCCGCTCCCCCGAACAAGCCTATTTTACCGCCCTTTATATAAGGGGTAAGCAAATCAATAACTTTTATTCCTGTTTCAAATATTTTTGTGTTATTATTCAAGGAAACAATAGATGGCGCCTTGCGGTATATGCTCCAACGCTCATCAGCTATTATTTCTCCCTTGTTATCAATAGGCTCGCCCAAAACGTTCATTACTCTGCCCAAAACGCCTTCACCTACCGGCACACTAACCGTTTCTCCGGTAGCTTTTACTTCCATACCGCGGCTTAAATTTTCGGTACCTTCGAACGCCAAAGTTCTGACAACTCCATTATTCAGGAAACTCTCTACCTCCAAAGATATTATACCGTCGACGGCATTTATCTCAAGTTTTTCATAAAGATTGGGCACATAGCCGTAGAATTGAACATCCACAACCGCGCCTATTATCTGAACTATTTTGCCTTTATTCAAATGCTTTCCCATTTTCTGTTTCCTCTATTTTTTTAGCCAAACTTTAATATTCATCTATATGTGAAGAGCTTAGCTCTGTCATTTCGGTGGTAATTTTTTCTTGCCGCGCCTTATTATATTTTATCTGTAAGCTACTTACAATATCATTAGCGCTTTCCGTCGCTGCATTCATCGCGCGCATTCTCTCTAGATGTTCTCCGTATTTACTTTCAATAAGACAACTATAAACAATTCCCAAAATATATTGGGGGGCAAGTATCTTCATAACCGAGGAAACATTTGGTTCAAAATATAGCTTTATATTCCTGCCCATATCCTCTTTCTTTGCCTCAAAATCTTCCTTAAGAATAGGTAATAACCTTATCTTTTGCGGTTTTTGCATAGCTTTTGATACTAATTTTGTAAAAATTATTACCATTTCTCTCATTTCGCCTGCTTTATATCTTTCGGTAAAATCAGTGGCTATTATTCTGGCATCTTCCAAAATTGGCTCGTGATTATAACTAATATTCTCCACGTCTTCGCCTAATCCTTGAAAATAGTTATATACCGTTGTTCCTATGCAAAATATTTTTCTTTTTTCTACACTTCTAACTTCATTTGCCGCAAAGCTAAGTAAGCTATGGTTGTATTCTCCCGCAAGCCCTTTATCCGACCCTATTATTAAAAAAAATGTATATCCTTCTTGTCTTTTTTTCAAATATATTTGTTCGGTATTTAGGTCGCCGTAAGTAAGTATATCAAAGATACAT
>CAYIZR010000103.1:0-4653 GCA_964367755.1 uncultured Christensenella sp.
CAATTATATTATCCCTAACCTCAATCTTAAAAATGCGATCTGTAATTTCTTTAATAATCTTTTCCCCTTTTTTTTCATATTCTAATATAAAACCATTTTTTAACTGTTCGATTTCTTCCTTCTTTTCAGCTGCTCTTTCACATCTTATTTGATAGCTACAACAATTAACTTTTGCGCTTAGAGAAGGGTTTTTTGCAGTTTCTTTGCAATATATTGCACGTAAATAAGCAGGACAATTTGCGTTAAACCTCTCCAAAATGTCGGCGCAGTCATAACGCTTACTATTATCTAAACTAACCCAATCTTGAGTACTGGCAATTCCAAAAGGTAATGGTTGTGACATATTAACAAGCATATGTCTATTAAATCCTTGAGAATAAGCAACTTCAATTCCTGCTCTACGAAAAGTTCTATTTAGAGCCCTCAAAACATCTATATGGGATACATAAATGCCATTATTAAGTTTTTCAAACATTATTGTTAACATTCTTTGTTTCCTTTTTCGCAAATAAACTGCCTGCAAGGAGTATTTTTGTTAGCGCCACAACCGTTGCAACTATCTTTACACGGATTAGTGGTCTTACCTAGTAGCGCTTTATCATACTCGGCAAGAAGATAGCTCTTTGTAACTCCAAAATCAATAAAATCCCAGGCAAGAATCTCTTCTTTATCCCTACTTCCCGTATATTTTTCTATGTCCACTCCACATTTTTTAATAGCGTCAAACCATTTAATTCTATCAAACTTTTCTGTCCAAGCATCAAAGTAGCATCCCGATTTATACGCTTCTTCTACCAAAGCACTTAATTCCCTGTCGCCACGAGCAAAAATGCCCTCTAATACCGATATTTCGGCGCCGTGCCAAGAATAATGCACACCTTTTATGGGGAAAAGCTCTTTCTTTAACATATTTTGCTTTCTGTACATTTCTTCACTACTGATTTGCGCTGCCCATTGAAAAGGAGTTACCGGTTTTGGTATAAACATAGCCGTGCTTATGTTGATATTTAAGTCTTTTCTTCTAGTTACTTCATTATATATTTGTTTAATTCTTTTTACTATATCGGCTATTGCTAATACGTCCTTATCAGTTTCGGTGGGAAGCCCCAGCATAAAATATAATTTTACCGTTCGGTATCCTATACTAAAAGCAAGTTTCATTGATTCTTCTATGTCTTCATTTGTTATATTTTTGTTAATAACGTCTCGTAATCTCTGCGTGCCCGCTTCGGGCGCAAAAGTTAGTGATGACCTTTTTGCTAAGCTCATGAGCTTAGCTGAAAAACTATCTAACCTTAAACTAGGCAGTTGCAAAACAACGTTTTCTTTCTCGGTTAGCTTCTTTAGGTCGGCAATTACTTTATAAATATCCTGATAATCACCGCTCGAAAGACTCGACAAACCAAGCTCGTCAAACCCTGTATTCTTAATTATTTGGCTAGCAAGTGAAACAACTGTATCCGCCTCTCTATATCTTATCGGACGATAAAAAAAGCAAGCCTGACAAAAGCGGCAACCCGCATAACAACCACGGAAAAGTTCTATTACACTTCTATCATGCACTATTTCTATATTAGGCACAAGGGGCTTGGTTGGAAAGGAAGCTTTATCGAGGTTTCTTACCGAGGCTTTTTTTACCGTGGTTAAATTTCTTCCCCCTTCAAAATTACATATTGAAGGAACATATACTCCCTCAATTTTGCTCGCCTCTTCAAGAATTTTTGCCTTATTACCTTTGTATTGTTCTACAATTTTGAGAAACTCAATATCACTTTCTTCCCCTTCTCCGATAAAAAAGACATCAAAAAAGTCGATAATCGGTTCGGGATTAGCCGAGACCGGACCACCTCCTACTATTATAGGGTAACTATCGTCTCTTTCCTTAGCCCTTAGTGGTATTTTTGCCAAATCCAACATATATAATATGTTGGTATAACTCATTTCATAAGGAACAGAAAATCCCACCACATCGAAATCTTTTAGCGGTTTTTTTGTCTCAATGCTCATAAGAGGTATATTTTCTCTACGCAAAATATTCCCCATATCAGTCCAAGGCGCAAAACACCTTTCGCAAACAAAATTTTCACTTTTATTGATAATATCGTAGAGTATAGCAATACCAATATTGCTCATACCCACTTCGTAAATATCAGTAAAACAAAGACAAAACCGCACTGTAGTTGGCTTTGTCATATCCGGTGTATTATATTCCCCTCCGATGTATCGGGCAGGCTTTTCCACCTCAAGAAGAAACTTATCTAAAATATTTAACATATAGCTAGCGCCGCCGCCCCCACAATTCCCGCATCGTTACCAAGACTAGCCCTTACAATAGGGGGCACAGTATTTAACTTCCCACCAAATGCGTGTTTCTTAACGTATTTTTCCACCATTGCCACAAAATAATCGCCCTCGTTACTAATTCCTCCACCCATCATAATTATTTCAGGGCGGAAAATATTAACAAGAGTCAATAAACCTGTAGCCACGTATTTTACGTAATTTTTGACAACAGCGGCTGCCGCCTTGTCGCCTTCGTTATAAGCAAGAAAAACCGTTCTACCGCTTACCCTGCCCTGAGAATCGGCTATCTGCTTTAATAAAGAATCAGGATGTTTTTCTATAGCCAATTTTGTTTGCCTAATAAGTCCCGTTGCCGAGGCGTAAGCCTCCCAACAGCCTTTTTCTCCGCAAGTACATTTTTCTCCGCCAATTTTTATACAAATATGGCCGCCTTCTGCACCCTCGCCGTTTTTGCCTTGTAGTATTTTGCCGTCGATAATAAAGCCGGTACCTATACCTGTGCCCAATGTTATCAAAATAGTATTATTTTTCCCTTTGCCCGAACCAAAAAGTGTTTCGCCAAGAGCAGCGCAATTTGCATCATTACCTATAAATGCCCTTATTGCCCAATGCTTTTTGAATTCTTTTATTATATTTACCTTTTTGAAATGCAAATTCCCGCTATAATTTATTACGCCTTTTTCACTGTTTACAGTACCGGGAGAACCTATACCTACACCCGATATATCATCTTTAGCAAGTCCTGCCTTGTCCAAAACTTTGAGGCAAAGCTCATAAATACTCTTTACTATCTCTTGATAACTTCTGTCTGGTTCGGTATGACAGGTTTCTTTGGCAATAATATTGCCGCACTCATCAACCACACCTGCTTTAATGCTCATACCGCCGATATCCACGCCAATATAGTATTTCATAAAAAAAATCTCCGTTTGTTATATTACATATATGATATTGTATTTTTTGCCAAAAGTCAATATAAATACCCTGCTTTCAAGTGTGTTTCGCCCTTAATAACAAGTCAAAATCGTTCTTTTCTTAATAATTCTCCCAAAAACCCAGCCAAAACTTTTTTCAATGCTTTGCCTTATCAAAAGACCTGTTTTTCTCCACCGTTTTTGCGGGAAATCTCCGATAGCGCAGCCATTTTGTGAGAACGCAATGTGGCATCTAGTGTAGTAACGTCTTTTAGGTTATCCAAATCATTGTTAATAAGTTTTACAAAGCTTTTTACCGTTCTTATATCACCTTCGATATGACCAGGCAAAGCAAGTACGCCGCTTTTTATAGTCTTTGTCTTTCCCCCATAAACCAATACCTTAATGCCGTTATCTCTGGCAACAATTTCGCCAAGTGTTCCAAGTACTCTGGTTTCTCGTATGCATTCCGCCGAAAAAGCAGTCATAGTAAGGCTGGTAAATATACCGTTTTTATGCTCAACGCTTACTGTTTGATAATCGCAGACGTCATTATCACAGTGATAAACACATCGACCGTATTGTCCATTTTTTAATATTTCTCTTTTTTCCTCTTTATCTACTTTTGATTTGCCAAACACTGTAGAAGTAAGGTATTTAATAAACTTTGCCTTCCAAAAAGGGTCGGTAATATAAAATGCCTCGGCATCGTAAGGGCAAGTGTTTTTGACCTTGCAACCATTCATACAAAAGTCAGTAGAACCTTCAGGCGCGTTTTCCGCCTTAAAATGAATAAGCCCACCCAAAGAACTGACAGTTTTCGGCTCGCTGTCTGCATACCAATAAAGCAAATCTAAGTCATGACAGCATTTTGCCAAAATTGAAGGCGTAGAAAGCTCCTCATTTCTCCAAGCACCTCTAACAAAGCTATGGCTAAAATGAAAATATCCCACGTTCTCCACTTGATTTATGGCAATAACGTTGCCAACGGCATTGTTTTCTATAAGCTCTTTAATTTTCCCAAAATAGTTACTATATCTTAGCACGTGACAAACTACCACAACGACATTATTTTGCTTAGCTAGCTGGTTTAATTCCAAGCACTCTTCCATTTTTCCCGAAACAGGTTTTTCCAGCAAAATATACTTATACCCCACTTCTATTGCCTTTTTCGCCATAGTATAATGGGTACTGTCTTGAGTCGCAATAATAATAGCATCTGCAATAGCGCCTTTACCAAAAAACTCATCCGATGAAGAAAAAGCCTTGTCCTTATCAATTTTTAATCTTTTAGAAAAACGCTCTAATTTGCTCTCATCCAAATCGCATATTGATACGATTTTTGCACGTTTTTTATGAAAATATTTGATAAACAGAGAATATTCTCCACCTCTGTTTCCTAGTCCCAATACCGCTATAGTTTTCATCATTCACC
>CAYIZR010000104.1:0-4595 GCA_964367755.1 uncultured Christensenella sp.
AAATAAAGCTTGCGCTAGAGTGTGAAAGAATAAAGCTTTACCGCAAAAAATGGTTAGCTGTGGCTAACACAAAAGATGGCATAACGCTCGCTCAAAATTTGGAAAAAACCTTATCAACGCTCAAAGACTGCCAAAAAGAAATGGAAGAAATGCTTGTAAACGACCTAAGTGAAAGTATGCAAATTTACCTTAAAGAGCGGGACCGTATTGACGATGAGCCTATAATTGATTATCAAACAATCCTTAGCGACAAAACTACCATAGCCGATACCCTAGAAAGCTTATCGGGAGAAGAAATAGAAGAACTTCTCAATCAACTATAGAATTTAATTACCCCTTCTCTCGGCAATTTCTGCGCGCATTTGCTCTTTTACTTTTTTGTCTATTTTATAGAAAAATACAGGCAATGCAGCAAGGAAAGAGCATAACCCTGGAATAAATAAGAAAGCGGCAAATACTATATTTTGCATTTTTACCGAAATAGCTTGTATGGCAATTCCGCCAAAGTATCCCGAAGCACCTACAATAAATATCCCCACCGCAACGCTAAGGGCGTTGCTTACCTTAATTGACAAGCTCAAAACGGCAAATTGGGTTCCCTCAGTCCGCTTTCCTGTTTGCCATTCTCGATAATCTACTATATCACTTACCATTACCATCGGCAGATACCCATGCGGGCCAAACATTAACCCTACAAAAAACTGATAAATAAGTATTGCCCAAAGAGAACGGAAAGCTTGACCTCCTAAACCGTAAAAAAGCATTACTACAGTACTTATAAACAATCCATAAAAACCAAATACAATAAATGTTTTCTTTTCGCCCCATTTTTTATTTATAGCAGGAACTACCAAAATACTAAGCATCGACGATATTGCCGCCGTTATTCCTACCAGCCAAGGGAGATTTTCTCCTGCCGCCTGATAATGCAAAGAGCCAATGGTAATGTCTACCCCTTCTTTAATTAGAACTGCCGAAGCTTGAACGCTTATTCCCATAGCCATATTTCTACCAAAACCAAGCATAAAGGTAAAGAAAATAATTAGGAGCATTTTGTTGCTTTTTAACTCTTTAACCATCTCTTTTAGTGTCATTTTGTTTTTGGAAGATACTACAAGTTCTTCACTAAAGAAATAAATCATCACATAAAAAGTTAGACCAACAACACCAATAAATAGGGCAGTTATTAAGAACTCTTTTTCGGTAATAACACTAGACTTAGTCAGAGCGCAAACAACAGGTACAATTAGTCCTGGCGCTGCCAAAGCAATTGACTTTAGCACATTAGTAATTCCAGCAGCTACATTCCTTTCCTCAGAATCAGGGCTAAGCAGAGCTAACATACCTTGACTGGGAATGTCGGCAAAACTCATAGAAATATTCCACAAAATTGTAGTAACGGTAATATAAATATACATCGCCGAACTACTCGCAAAGTTTATTTTAACAAACATTATTGTAGTAAGAACAGCTAGTGGCAAAGCGCTCATCAAAATAAAAGGCTTCATTTTGCCCGACTTAAAATTGGATCTATCTATTAAATTACCAATAAAGGGGTCTACAAGCGCGCTTAAAATTTTAGCAATTAGTATAATCGCCGCAATAATCATCAAATTTGCATTAAAAACCGTTGTATAAAACTGAGATTGATAGGTATTGATATACCCTACAAAAAGCTGCATACCGAATATGCCAAAAGCGTAAATCCACAATGAACGCGCTTTTATGTATTTCTTATCCCCCGCCATAATAAAATTTCCTTTTTTTAATGAGTTTTTACTTATATCATATTCTCAAAAGAACCTTAAAACTACACGCAATATAGCCAAATAGCATCATTTCGACTTTAATGTTTCTATTAAAATCTGGTATTTCCTCTTTTCATCCAAAAACTTTTGTTCGGCTTTTTTATATTTTGTGATATCGTTTATTGCGGCGTATAACAATACTCTATCGTCTTTTTTGGCAATAAACATAAAACTTACTTCTAACCAAATAACACTGTTATCATAAGCGTATCTGCGATACTCTCCCTTAACAGGCTTCTTTAAGGTAATAGCTTTTTTTATAAGTTTTTCCAACACAGGTTTATCTTCCTTAATAACTTTGGCTATTACCTTTCTGTTATCATTTTCGAAAAACTTCCTGCGGTTGGTCTTCATAATTTCGAAATACTGGTCGTTACATTTTATTATTTCTAAATTATCCTCATACAACTCCACAATAGCCAAAGCGTTTGTGGTGGTATTAAACAAATCATTGATAGCTCCGTTCATCTCCCAAAGCTCTGCAATTTTTTCTTGAGTGTCAATACTCATTTCTTCGGTTTCTTCAACACCTTTGTACTTCTTTGCAACGCTTATATATTCACTTTCCGCCATAGGCCTTGCATAGTAGTACCCTTGTGCCATTTCACAGCCAATACTGCGCAAAAACTCCACTTGTTCCTTGGTCTCCACTCCCTCGGCAATAACCGGAATATTGAGCCACTTGGACATTCTGACAACCGAAGCAATTATATTACGGGATTTTCCGTTGCTTGCTCCATCTACCGTAGCCAAAAATTCCATATCTATTTTCAAAATATTTATGGGAAAATCTTTAAGCATATTAAGGGAAGAATATCCACTGCCAAAATCGTCCATCAAAATATTAAAGCCATAGCCTTGCAACTCGTGCAAAACCTTAAGCAAGTTGTCGTTATCGGTAGAATAAGCGCTTTCGGTAATTTCCAGTTCCAAAAGCTTGGGCGGAATATCATATTTGCTAACAAGTCTATTGATTTTTGCAGCGATATCCGGATCATACATATCAACTCTAGATACGTTTACAGAAATAGGGCGGGTTACTGCTCCGCTGTCTAGCGACTTACGCAAGAATATGCAAACTTCTTCCCAAATATAATTATCGAGCTGAATTATAAAACCATTGTTTTCGAAAACGGGAATAAACTTGTTTGGAGGAATAATTCCCTTAACCGGATGCATCCATCTAACCAATGCCTCGGCGCCCACGACATAGCTACTATGTAGATTATACTTAGGCTGATAATAAACAACGAACTCCTTATTTTTTATCGCATTTTCCATTTCGCCAATTATTTCCTGCTCATTGGTAACATTTTGGAGCATTTCCTCGTCGAAAACGGCGCAAACCTTATTATATTGACCTCTTATTGTTTTGGCCGCCATAATTGCCCTGTCCACCATAGACCTTATCTCAAGGCTTTTATCTTTGATTACATAAACGCCCATATAGGGGTCAATTTTGAAATTTATACTATAATTCGTTGATATTTCCTTGCTCCTTTCGGCAATCTTTGTTATTGCGCTATCGCTGTATGGCAAAAACAATACAAACTTATCATCACCAATTCTTGCATAAGTTACTTGTTGATAACTATCAAAAAATCGTAAATTTTCGGCAATATAACAAAGCAACTTATCTCCCGCAGCTTTGCTGTAATATTCGTTTATCAATCGGAATCTGGCCACGTTAAAAGTGACAATCATAAATTCTGTTTCCGACTCATCTTTTAGTCGCCTTTCCACCTTTTGAACAAAATAAGGAAAATTATAAATGCCGGTAAGCTTGTCATAAATGGATTGTCTGAAAATTTTGTTTTGGGCGCCAAGCTTAACAGAGATAAAAATAATCACAGCAATAAGGGCCACAATTAAAAGAATCAAAGAAAAGAATACATATAAAAAATTGGTTTCTCCAATAAAGCTTTCTATCCCGCTCAAAAATTCCCAAGGGTTAGTAAAATCGAGAAAAGAAAAGCCCTTAATACCATTAGAGCCTCTACTAATTTCAAGAGCTGAATTTTTTGTTAATACATCACCGATAATTTTTTCCATTTTTCCTCAAATAACTCTGCATACGTATGCTTCAAAGTGTATTTTTTAATTATAGGTTACATTGCCGCCAAAGTCAATACCAAAATAAAAATGTTTACATTATATTTGACAAACGCATTGCTAGAATATTATAGTTGTTTTATGAAAATCCTTATTGTATGTTCCAGTAATATATGCAGAAGCCCCTTCGCCGAATTTTATTTGCGACGCTTAGTAAACGCTGATAATAATTTACGCAAAAAAATTGAGTGGATAAAAAGTGGAGCGGTTTTTAACAAATCCAAACAAATATTCAAAAAAGCAGTAATTTCTATGCGCAAAGAGGGTTTTTGCGAGGAAGAAATAAAAAGTCACAAACCTTCTTTCTTTTGGTTGGACAAACAGCGTTTCCGCGATGCTGATATAATTATTTGTATGAGCAAGTTTCACAGGTATTTATTACCAATAAAATACCGCAAAAAGACTTTTACCCTTTCTGAAGTGGCAATAAATAAATATGTAAAAATACCCGACCCGTTTTTGCTTAAGACTCAAGAAGAATATAACAAAGCAATGGAACCTATAAAAAATTATATTGACATTTACTTTGAAAAACTAAAAAAAGAATTAAGCTAAACCGCAATCGGCAATATTTTAATTGCAAAACCAAATACTTTGTAATATAATATGGAATACGAAATATCGAGGTGTAGCGCAGTTTGGTAGCGCGCTTGGTTCGGGACTAAGAGGCCGTGG
>CAYIZR010000105.1:0-4511 GCA_964367755.1 uncultured Christensenella sp.
TGATAATGTATTTAATATTTCTGTTGATGTAACAAAAAAAATTGAAGAAGTTGATAAGGCATATAAAATGTTTGTTACCGCTAAGGTTCTACAAGATAATCCCGAAGAAAACTTTGTTTTTATCGAGTATAAGAATCCTTCTAACAATAAAGTAGAGAGGGGAATATATGTATATAATAATATTGGTTATTACTACAATATGGTTGGCGACAAGCTAGAGTGTATGTATAGCTTTGACTTTGATTTAAGTCAAACAGCTGCCGACATTGTTAACAACGAGTTGAATGGAGATGCACAAATAAATTGGCTCAATATGATATCATATTTTATAGGTTCGCTAAAAATAAGTGAAGACGAAGTCAGGCTTTTTGTTACCCAAAATTTTTATTGTTATGTGGCTTATAATTTTGAGGATGCAATAGACTATTTTGATGCAAAATTCCAAGAAAATATCAGAGAGCTAGAAGAGTTTACCGAGTTTTATAACTTCTTGACTAATAATACCTCGGTTATGCATATTGACTATGACAAAAATATTTTGAGTATATATCCCGATGATGATATGCGGATTGCGCCTTATTTTCAAATGCTTGAGAGTGTAACTCCTATCAAAACACTAACTCCTGTGTTGCAAGATGATCCAGGTGGAGGGGATGACCTGAATAAATAAAAGATAAAACATAATGAAAAAGTGGGTTTAACCCACTTTTTTTAATCGTTCTTTTTCCTTTTCTATCATATCAATGAGGGTGCTTAGGACTTTCTTTTTGGACTGCCACCAATCTCTTGACCATACGCGGACTATTTTCCAACCACGGTTTTCCAAAAACTTAATACGGTAAACGTCTCTTTCTAAGACATTTTCGCTATTATTATAGGCTTGATAGTCACATTCTACGCCCAAAACAAAACGCTTAAGTTCGTTGTCATAGACCCCTAAAGAAAGCTTGTAATAAGTATTGCCTAGATTGGTATATACAGTATATCCCATAGCTTCTAGACCCTGTTTAATTTGCTCTTCGTAGGCGCCTTCCTTTGGCATTTCTTTAGTGTGCGCGTCCAAAGTTTTTAGCACTTTTGATACCTCATCAACATTATTTGAGCTTATTGCTCTTACGTATTGGAGATATTTTTTGAGAAGTTTGGGGCCGTTATTTTTGGTTGTCTCAACCTTATCTAATTCTTCAGGCTCTATGCTCGTCACAACAAAAACTTTTTTTCTTGCTCTTGTAATTGCAACATTTAGTCTATTTTCTCCGCCTTCGGTAGAAAGTGAGCCGAACTGAGCCACAACTCTGTCATATTCGTTCTTTGCATAGCCTATGCTAAATATTATAATATCTCGTTCATCGCCTTGTACATTTTCTAGATTTTTTACGAAAAGCGAACGGTTTTCACCGTCTTCTATGCGGTTTTGCTCGTTATAAAGCTGTCTACGGAAGGTTGATATTTTATTAGCTTCGGCATCCAACATATCTTCTATATATTCTTTTTGTTCATTGTTGAAAGTAACTATTCCTACCGTTTCGTTATATTCTCTTTCACGCAAAATAGTACGTAGAAGTTTTACCACCGCCACAGCTTCTTCGTGGTTATGTCTATGCTGCCAAGTACCTTTTACTTTTATCCTTTCGATTGGCGGATTGTTGGTGGAAATAGTTATATTAGGAGCTATTTGCAATTTGTTTTCGTAAAAAGCCATATTGCTAAAATCAATTAACTCGGAATAGTCGCTACGATAATGGTATACCAAATTAACCGGAGTGTATTTTGCCGTAGCTAAGTCAAGAAGTGATTCTACTTCTAAAGCTGCTTGCGTGCTCAAATCGATATTATAGTCAAAGCTGTCATCAACGGAATACCTCTTTACAAAGCCTGAAGAGGGGCGAAGCTGTTTGTTGTCTCCTGCTACAACAATATTATTACCTCTATAAATTGTAGGCAAGGCGTTTTCGATAAACATCTGGCTAGCTTCGTCAAAGACAACTAAGTCAAACATTCCTGTTTTCAGAGGGAAAATTGTACTAACCGTTTGAGGGGATAGTAGCCAGCAAGGGAACAAGCGGAAAAGGAAGTCGTCAAAAAATTCTAACATACGTCTAATTGGCCAAAATGCCCGTTGCTTTTGTATTTGATAAAGATAATCTTTAGCCTTAGGGCTATTGTCGAAAAATTGCGCGTATTCATAACTGAATTTATCTAACGCAAGAGTTTTGGTTAGTTCGCGTTGGTCTGACTTTAATTTCAAAATATGTTGGCGCATATTTTCGAAGTTTACGGTGTCAGAAAGCTTATTTTCGATATAGCTGTCGTTCTTAATTATCTCGTGATAAATTCTTATGGGAAGAACCATATTGATTACGCTATTTAGGCTATAAAGGGATTTGTCGGACATTTCGTAGCAATAATCAAGTATTTCTTTTATTTCTATGGTAAGCTCGCTAAGAACTTTGTTCATATCCCTAATAGCAATATAATTTTCTAATGCATCAAGAAGTTTTTTTAGTAGTTCATAATTGCCATTAAGTACTCCGCCTATGGCTAAGGCATAGCCTTCGTCGTCAAGCGCTGTTGATAGCGGGCGGAATTGCTTTTCATAATCGGTAAGACCTTTTAGCGCGATATTTAGGTCAATATTTATGTGTTTACGATAATTGTTGAATCGATATTTTAGTACAGGAAACATAGGCCAAAACAAAGGAAAAACCGATGCGTTTACACATTGGGAAAGCTCAGGATGTTCAATTTTTGTAAGCATATCAGCAATTCTTTCTAAAGATTCTCTGTTTGGCGCGGCTTTTTCTAAATAAAAGGTAGTTAGATATCTTGAACGCGGATATCTCGAGAAGTCAAACGGCGGTTTGGCATTATTTATTATTTTTGTCAAAAAAGTATGAGTTTCTTTGAGTTGATGCATATCCAAATCGCTGTTTATGTGAACAACCATCGGATTCTTTTCCATTAACTCTTGCTTTGTAACAAAAAGTTTGGCAATGTTTTTGTCCTTTATATATTTAATGTTTTCGTAAAGTGTGTTGTAATTTTTGTTGATTATATCAGTTTGTAACATAGCAGTATACAAGCCGTAATCCTTGTTGTCTTTGCCAATATAGTAGCTTTGGGCATACATTTCTTGCAAGGATAAGCCGAACTCTGTTTTTGAAAACAGGGTATTACTTATGTTTTCTAAAACAGAAAGTTCTTTGTTAATATTTATTTCGTAATTTTGGTACTTTTTTTGGTTATCTTCATTTTTTTCCCGAAGCAATTGCGTATGCATTTGCTTAATGCGGTCAAAGAATGCGTTTTTATCCTTTTCGGGATCGGGAATGAGCATAGCTTTGCAATTAAGTTTGCCTAATCTGGAAAAAACGACATCTAATGCAGCTTGTTTTTGACTGACAACAAGTACTTTTTTGTTTTTGCACAAGGCGTCGCTTATTATATTTACAATAGTTTGACTCTTGCCTGTCCCCGGCGGGCCATAGATTACTATATTGCTAAGCGCGTTTATTTTTTCTATTGCGTTTTCTTGGGCGTAGTCAAGGTCGTTTATTGTGTATGAAACGGGACTTTTGTTTTTTAATTTTTGTTTTTTTATTTTTCCTTGTAATAAAAGGTCAATGCTAGGAGTACTTAAATTGTTTTTTTCCAAAAGTAAATAATCGTTATAAATAGGATTAGCTAAAGGGAATCTACCCAAAACAGCCATATTCTTTAGCTCCAAGCTGTCGGAAACTATTTCTTTTGTTGGGTCGAAGGGTAACAAGCCTTTTCTCTTTTGGTACTTTATTTTGAAGCCTATGCTTATAAGATAATCCACCACGTCATATATGTTATTGAAGGAGTTGTCGGCAAGCGGGTCAAATTCGGTAATAACATTGTCGGTCTTTATGCCGTGTTCTTTGCAGTAAGCGAGTATAAAACTCTTATTTATAATTACAGGTTGATTCTCTATGTGAGTTAGCGTTACGGTGTCCTTATCTACGTTTATTGCCACAGGAAAAAGCAGCAAGGGCGCTTTAACGGGTATATCAGAGCTGATTTTTCCAAATACGTAAGGAAAACCAATGTATAAATCATATTTTCCTGTTTCTTTTTGTATTTCTTCTACTTCTCTTTTTAGGTATTTTAAGTTGCCTGCCTGCTTATTAAGCAATGAATTTTCACTAATCTGAGGCTTTTGCGGAGCTTCAGTTATTACTTCGTCACCCTCAAAAAAGAAAGGAACTTCGCTTTCTTTAGCGGTTTTTTGAGATACTTTTAGTAGTTTTTTACTAATTTTTTCGTTGATAACGGTAAAAACGCTTCTATGTTGCCACAAGAAAGCGTAAAAATCGTCAGTATCGAAAGTTTCTAAAAGTCCGCCTAGGTCATAAGTGTATTTTTTTACAATACTTTTGGTAAAAAGACTACGGTTTTTTCCACTTATTTCGATAAACCGTTCTTTATATTTTTTATAAATAGTTTGCATAGCTAAGCTCCAAAAATTTTCTACTTAAGAGTATAAC
>CAYIZR010000106.1:0-4506 GCA_964367755.1 uncultured Christensenella sp.
TTATATGCTTTTTCTAATACTTTGCCAATTTCATTTATTTTTTCGGCACATTTAAGAGGAGACAGCGTAAGTGTAGTAGCAAAATAATCATACCCTAATTTTTTTGCCTCAATTGCTGTCTTTTCTAAACGTAATTTATAACACAAAAAGCATCTTTCTCCGCGCTCAGGCAAATTCTCTCTGCCTACCGCAATTTTTTCAAAATCAACTGGGGTATAGCCCATTTCCAAAAAATCTACCTTATTTTCCGTTTTATATTCACTAATAAAACGCTTTTGCTCATTTAGTCGCAATAAATACTCTTCCTTAGTGTCAATATTGGGATTGTAATAAAATACAGTTACCAAAAGATGCCTCGAAAGTTCCTTAATGCAATATGTAGAACAAGGCGCGCAACAACTATGCAACAATATTTTGGGAATATAGTTTAGTCTGCTAATGGTATCCACCATCAATTTGTCGTAGTTTTCTTTCATATTTCCAAAAAATAAATGTCCTTATCCTCGCTTTCCACGGCGAAACTATAATTGTTAATTATATTAAGATTTATCGCCTCTGTTTCTTCGGTAAGTCCTTTGATTAAACCTGTTGCCTTAGCTTTTACGTGGGCCTCTCCGCATGCATACCTGTCAAAAAAATCTTTGCTATCCATTTTTTCATTGCCGTACAAACGCTTCGCTACTGCGCTTATATCCTTTTTATTATGCTCTTGCAAGTCAATGCCCACTTCCTTTCCCGATACCGCAACAAATATATATTCTCCGCTGTGTGTTACCGAAAAATAAACATTTGCCCTGTTTTGGTCTTTATTTTGGAAATAAGGCTTGCCCTCTTGACGACAAACAAACAATTCTTCAAAATATTTGCCAAATATCTGACAATATTTTTTATATGCCAACATAATTAGGTCGTCAGATTGTAGTTTTTTTGTGGTAAAAATAATAAGCATTTTATCTGCCGTATATTTTTATCATATTTCTGACAAACTCTCTGTCAATATTATTTATTGCGCTATAATTAGTGCGGTATCTCCAACAATTTTCAGCTTGCCCTGGAATATTCATTCTTGTATCACTACCATACCCACAAAGGTCTTGCATAGGGATTATTGCGATGTTTGCCGCCGATGCAAGCAAAGCTCGAATAAACGCCTTGGTTCCTCGGCAATGCCCTCCACCGTTTGCCCAGCCGTGTTCTGTATCACAATTTACATAATTTAGGGTGCTCTCTAAAATGTGAGCAGGCAAACTAAGCAGCCAACCAAGTGTTGTATCGTTATCGTGCGTTCCCGTATAGGCGACACACTCCTTATCATAGTTATGCGGCAAATGCCTGTTTTCTGTATCATCATCAAAGCCAAACTGCATTACTCTCATGCCATAAAAACCACTTTCCTTGACAAAGTCAATAACATACTGGTCAATCTGTCCTAAATCTTCGGCAATAATCTTCGGATTAGGAATAACCTTTCTAAGAGCCTTAAAAAGGTCTTTTCCAGGTCCTTTCTCCCACTTTCCACACACTGCGTTAGTGGCGGTAGCGTCCACAGACCAATACTCGTACAAGCCCCTAAAGTGGTCTATCCTTAAAATATCATAGAGCTTAAGCCCGTGGCAAATCCTTGTTACCAGCCACGCGTAGTTGTCCTTTGCCATCGCCTTATAATCGTATAAGGGATTGCCCCAGAGCTGTCCGTCCTTAGCAAAATAATCGGGCGGAACTCCGGCAACAACTGTAGGCGCTAAATCCTTGTTCAACTTAAACAACGATGTGTTTGACCATACGTCAACACTATCATAGCTTACATATATGGGCAAATCACCAAAAATTTCTACACCGCAACGGCGAGCTACTTCCTTAATAATTGCCCACTGAGTAAAGAAAAGATATTGTTCGAAACAATAATAATTTATACTGTCATATTCTTCTCTAGTAATTGTGTCAATAAGATTAGAAGAATACCTTTTATATTCTTCATCCCACTGATACCAACTTTTTTGCTCAAATTTGTCTTTCAACGTGCGAAAAGCCGCATAATCAATTATCCAATCTGCGTTTTCCTTTTTGAACTCATCGATATGATTTTGTGTCTCGGCATCCCTTCTGTAATAAGCAATCTTTATGTATTTTGATTTTATTTCTTTGGCATATTCATAGTTTGTAAGATAAATATCGCCATTATATCTTGCCTCATTTAATTCCTCTCGGGAAAGAAAAGGCACTCTTTCCAAATCAATATACAAATAATTCCCCGCAAAGGAGGAAATACCACTATAGGGAGAATTCCCCCAGCCCAAAGAAGTTATGGGTAAAGTTTGCCATATCTTAAAGCCCATTGATGCTATTTCTTCCACGAATTGGTCGGCATTACAACTAAAACCGCCAATACCATATTGCCCAGGCAAAGAAGAAATATTGAGTAGTACGCCTGCGCGCCTCATCATCTAAACCATCTCCTTTTTTTGAATCGAGGATTGTTAAGAACGTCCCCCATTACTATATGTCGAGCCAATTCATTATCTACCTCGACTTCCTCAACAAAATTATAAGCGTTATTGTCTTGCTCATCTTGTTCGCTAAAATCCTTCCTTCCTTTAAGAGAACCGTCTGCATTTTTTTCTACCATTCTTGAAGTCATCTGAGTCCTCTTGGCACTCTGATTGTTATTTTGCTTTTGACCTGCTCCAAAAGCCTTCTTATCTTTGGTTAAATCTGCGAATAAATCAGGCATTTTCTCTCCTTAACAGGCTACGGTAAATTTACCGTAGCCTGAATATCTTTCTAATCGTTCTGTTTTTTGGTGTTATTCTTGTTTGAACTATCTGTGCCGCCAATAGAATTTCTCATATTTGTATCGGCCTGAATATTTTGCATATTATAATAATCCATTACACCTAAATTGCCGCTTCTTAACGCCTCTGCCATTGCCTTAGGAATTTCTGCCTCGGCTTGAATAACTACAGCCCTCATTTCTTGTATACGGGCTTTCATTTCTTGCTCGGTAGCAACAGCCATTGCTCTTCTTTCTTCAGCTTTAGCTTGAGCAATTTTCTTGTCTGCCTCAGCTTGGTCCATCTGTAATTGCGCTCCGATGTTCCTGCCTACGTCTACGTCGGCAATATCAATTGATAATATCTCATAAGCTGTTCCGCTGTCTAGACCTTTGCCTAGCACCGTCTTAGAAATTCTGTCCGGATTTTCTAACACGTCTTTGTGTGATACAGCCGAACCAACTGTGGTAACAATACCTTCGCCTACCCTTGCAATAATAGTCTCTTCTCCGCTTCCGCCAATAAGACGAGAAATATTAGCTCTTACCGTAACACGCGCTTTACAACGCAATTCTATACCGTCTTTTGCAATAGCCGCGATAATAGGAGTTTCAATAACCTTGGGATTAACACTAACTTTAACTGCGTTAAGAACGTCACGACCGGCAAGGTCTATTGCCATAGCCGTTCTTGTAGCCAAGGTTATATTAGCGCTATGTGCGGATATTAGTGCATTAACTACCTTTAATACATCGCCTTTTGCCATATAATGAGTTTCTAGTTCGGTAATATTGATATCCAAACCAGCTTTTTTGCCAGTAATATAGGCATCCACAATCATTCCTATTTTTATTTTCCTAAGACGCATACCTACAAGCTTGCCCATAGAGATGCTCGCTCCACTAACCAGCGCGCGGAACCAAATTGATACAGGAACAATTGCAAAAAACGCTATTACAGCGACCACAATAATTACTATACCAGCAACCAATCCCCCAACATTTACATTCAATAAACCGTACATAAAAACCTCCTATTTTTTTATCTAACAACAGCGACGACTTCAATTTTTACGCCTTCTACTGCTTTTACCATAATCTTTGTATCTTTTTCTATAAAAAAGTTTTGCGTGACCACATCATAATTTTTGCCGTCAATAACCGCTTTCCCCGATGGGCGAAGGTCAGTTAAAGCAAGTCCTTTGCGTCCAATCAAGTGAGAAAAATCGTCTGTGCCCTCGCTAAACACTTTACTTACTGCTGTTTCTTCATGCGAAAAAATAGCGTTATTCTTGAGCCAGTTCTTTTTGTTGGCATACATAAAAAATCCAAAGCCAGAACCAGCTATAATTATTATGAGCAATAGCAATTGAAATATTTGCATAAGCACGTTATCTTCAGTTTCATGAAAAATCACACGCAGAATAATTGCAATCGCCAATAAGACTACTCCCAATAAGCCAAAAACACCAAAGCCCGGTTGAAATATTTCTATTAACAACAAAACTATCCCAAATATGAGACAAACTATTATAAACCATTGCATATTTGCAAAAAGCAAACCAAACTGTCTAAAAAATTCCATAAGTTTCTCCTGTTACTTTATAGTATATAGTATAGCCTTTTATTAAATATTTGTCACTGTATAGGAACTTTCAAAAAAGTAATGTTTAGATATGTTATTTTGTAGAAAATTCAAAAAAAGCCGGAGAAGAACTTTCCGGAATAAACGAAAA
>CAYIZR010000107.1:0-4471 GCA_964367755.1 uncultured Christensenella sp.
AATATAAGCAGAGTGAAGAGGAAATAACCGAAGATTTGCCGGAAAATACCGATGACTAAACTAATAAAATTAGTTTGCTTATTATTAGTGCTTACCTTGCCGCTTGCTGTTTTTGCAGGCTGCACTAATCAACCTGAAGAAACCCCTCTATCCACTATAGCGCAGCTTGATGTTTTGCTTAATGCTTTGCAAAATAATACCCAAAAAATAAGCGGCTCTCTAACTTACGAAGGTCAAGCCACGCAAATTTTTGATGGCGTTATCAGCAGAAGTGACCTAAAGTTATCTTTGATAGTTGACGATGTTGACTATTATTATTCAGGGCGGGTTCTTCTTAAGAGCTCTAACAACAAATACTTCGTAGAAAACTCCGACACCACTCTTGCCGAACAAAAGAATCTAATCCCTTACAACCTCTTATACTTTGATTATAGCGAAAACAACAGCAACAATATTTTTATGGGCAAAAATACCATTGGAATATCCTTTGCAAACAGGGGCGCTGTACTGAGCTTCCATTCTGATTTGGAAGTGTCAGAAGGACTACTTAGCCTTTACTTTATTGACAACAAAATTCTTACTTCCATCTTTACTGCAAAGGACTCATCCGGTAAAAAAATAGTTGCCACCTACAACTATCAACAAAGCGAATATGTTTGGAATAAGGCTCCAGAAGTAACTCCTTTGGGTACCTTAAATTATGCAAACTACCTTATTGCTCTTCTCTCCCAAAAATACGAAGGGTATACTATTCATACAAAAGACAATTATAATACCGATGCATCTATTGGTGACATATCTACAGAAAAAGTAAAAACGGTAACGTCAGTTGACATTACCGAAGAAAACAAATACTATTCTCTTACTCTTACATATACAACTAAAGTCATGATAGTGGGCATAGGTAGCGCCATCACCACCCTTACTCTTACCTATGATAAGGAATATACCGTGTCTTCAATAAGAATTAACCAAACCGACTATGTCGTTAAAGACCCTTTAGTTTAACATTGCCAAACTTAGGTTAAGTCTTCTTAAACTTTCTTTTACTCCCAAAATATCAGCCATTTCTATAGCTCCGCCAGGAGTTGACGCCTTGCCCGTCAAAGCAAGCCTCAAGCAAAATAACATTTGACCTTTCTTAATTCCTATTTCTTCACTCTTAATTGCAAGCATTCCCATTAGGTTTTCATTTATTTTTTCTATATTAGAAAAAACTTCTATTGCTCCCTTTATTGCTATTTTCGCTATTATCTCATCACATTTCATTTTTTTGTGCTGATAAAGAGCTATATCGTACTGTCCAAAATCCTCAATAAAGCTTACAATATCGGGGATATCTCCAAAAACTTCAATTCTCGACTGAAGAAGGTGAGAAAACTTTTTATAATCATATTTACCTGCTATTACGCTCCTGTCATAATAAGGTTTTGCGTGAGTGCAAAAGCTGTCAAAAGGCATTTCTTTTATATACAAACTATTTAGCCACTTCATTTTTTCTTCGTCAAAAATTGAAGAGGATTTGGAAATACCATCAACGTTGAACAATTCAATTAGCTTGTCTACAGTCATTTTTTCTTCGTTATCTTTAGGCGACCAACCAAGAAGAGCGATATAATTTACTATAGCTTCCGGCAAATAACCTTTTGCAAGGAAATCTTCAAAATTGGCATCGCCATAACGCTTACTTAGCTTGCGCTTGGCATCCTTCATAATGGGTGGTAAATGAATATAAACAGGTCTTTCCCAACCAAAGCTGTCGTACATTAAATTATATTTTGGGGTAGAACTAAGATATTCTGTACCTCTCATAACGTGAGTAATTCCCATCAAATGGTCATCAACAACATTTGCAAAGTTATAGGTAGGCATACCGTCAGATTTAATTAGTATATTATCTTCCATATCGGCGCAAGGTACGCTTATTGTGCCATAAACCATATCTTCATAAACCGAAACACCGTCTTTAGGAATATTTTGCCGAATGACGTAATTATCGCAACTATCAAGCTTAGAATTTATTTCTTGCTTAGAAAGATTTAGGCAATGCTTATCGTATTTTTTTATGCCGTTAGCATCGGCTAAAGTATCTAGCCTTTCTTTATCGCAAAAACAATAATAAGCGCCCCCTCTTTCCACCAAAAGTTCGGCGTACTTTTTATAAATATCTTTCCTTAGGCTCTGAATATAAGGTCCCACTCCTCCGTCACGGTCGGGGCCCTCGTCGTGCTGTATGCCCGCTTTGTTTAAGGTGGAATAAATCAGCTTTAATGCGCCTTCTACGTATCTTTCTTGATCGGTATCTTCTATTCTCAAAATAAAGTCACCGTTATTGTGCTTTGCATATAAATATGCGTAAAGGGCGGTTCTCAAATTACCAATATGCATAAACCCTGTGGGGCTTGGCGCGAATCTTGTCCTAACTTTCATTGCAGTCTCCTATTACTTTTTCCTGTCTTTTGCACTAAATATTGTATCACACTTTTGTGTTTTAGTGTATAATATTTATATAATAAATTAAGGAGTGTCTATGTTAGAATATACTACAGCAAAACAATGGCTAATAAAACTTCTACAATTTCCTACCGTGGAACAAGCCCCATTAGAAGGTATGCCGTTTGGCAAACCCTTGTATGATTGTCTTGATTATTCCTTAAATCTATTGGAGCAAAATGGCTTCACCACAAAGAACTTAGAGGGCTATTGCGGATATGGAGAAATCGGGCAAGGAGAGCTATTTGGGATACTTTGCCACCTTGATGTGGTACCCGTAGGCGACAATTGGACATATCCACCTTTTTCTGCAACAGAAATAAATAACCGCATTTACGCCCGTGGAGCGCTAGACGACAAGTCTCCTTTTATTGGATGTCTTTACGCTACTGTACGCCTGTTAGAAGAAGGTTATCGTCCCACAAAAAGAATACGTTTTATTTTAGGATGCGACGAAGAAAGCGGCTGGACTTGTATGGACAGATACACAAAGACAGAAGAAATGCCCGTCCTTGGCATATCTCCTGACGGAGATTTTCCGGTGATAAACTGTGAAAAGGGTATTGTTTATCACAAAATTATTGTTCCTCTTCCTAAACAAATTATTTCATTTTGCGGTGGGGAGCGAGCCAATATGGTACCGGATAGCACAATTTGCCTACTTGAAAATACCAAAAAAACAATAGATTATTTAGAAAAAAATAAATATGCCTATACAATAGATAATAATGCAATAAAACTTGTTGCTAAGGGCAAATCTGCCCACGGAAGCCACCCCGAAAACGGTGATAATGCTATAGTAAAAATGCTAAAAATGCTAAGTTTTATTCCAGAAATGAGTATTATGTATCAATCTTTTTGCCAAAGCGACGGTAACGGAGTTCGTCTTAATTTATCTGACAGTCAAAGCGGCAAGCTTACAATGAATTTAGGAACAGTAGAAATAATAGATGACAAACTTCTTTTTCAATTAGACGTTCGTCATCCTATTACCTTAAAAAAAGACCAAATAACTGACATTTTGCAAAACGCTCTTCCCTTCACGGTTAAGCAAGATTTTTACCACTTACCATTATATGTAGATAAAGAGCATTTTTTAGTAAAAACTCTTCTTGAAGCCTACAACAGCGTTATGAAAACTACTTTGCAACCCATAACAATAGGCGGAGGCACTTATGCCAGAGTCTTGCCCCTTGGCGTAGCTTTTGGCCCGTGTTTCCCTGGCAGTGAGGCTTCCATTCATTGTGTGGACGAATACGTTGACTTGACGGAATGGAAAAATTCTATAGAAATATACTATACCGCCCTAAAAAAGCTGTGTTTCAAAAAATGATACAATATCAAAAAGTAAATAACATAAATTTGGCATATTCCAAACACAACGACGGTAAAAAAACCTTAATTCTACTTCACGGCAACGGTGAGAGCGGAAAAATATTTTTGCCGCTTATTGATAATATTGATTTTGAGGAAACTATTTACGCAATAGACACCCGAGGCCACGGAAATAGCTCTTTTGCGTTGCCCTACAGTATATTGCAATTTGCCGACGATTTATATGAATTTATTAAAATAAAAAAGCTAAACAATGTAAGTATATTAGGCTATAGCGATGGTGCCAATATAGCTATGGTTTTTGCCTCAAAATATAATTTTCCCTTAGAAAAATTGGTGCTTATTAGCGGAAACATCTACAAAAATGGCTTAAAAAAGAGCTTTTTGCGTATTATATCTTTTATGTATTATGCCCTTCTTCCATTTAGCTTTATCAAAAAAATTTCACATAAAAAAACTAATATTACTTTAATGCTTAACGATATTGGCATAACTATTGATGACCTTACCAATATCAACTGCCCTACTACCATTTTTTGCGCCAAAAATGACTTGATATATCAAGAGCATACCGATTTAATTGCAAAAAATATACAGTCTTCGCAGCTAATTAAGCTTGAGGACTGTACACATTTTAATATAC
>CAYIZR010000108.1:0-4412 GCA_964367755.1 uncultured Christensenella sp.
ACCCTACCCGCCCTCCTCAATAGGTACTTATTACATACGAGTAGCCTCAATAGATAACAATTATTTTATAGAAGGCGGTTATTCGGTCGTTACATTAGTTATCGTTACTGCAAGTCAAAAAACAGACCAAAATATCGTTTTTGAAAATATAGACTCTTATTTGTCGGAAAGTTCAATAACAGTTGCAGCAGGAGGAAAATTCCTTCCAACGGCAGTTTCTTATACTTTAACCAACGAAAGAACCAACCTTACAATTAGCTATAGCGTAAGTGGCAATGCTTCTTTGTTTACCTTCGAAAACGGAGTGTTTACTGCTCTTTCGGCAGGAACTGTTAATATAATAGCTGCACAAAACGGAAATGATTATTTTAACGCGGCAACGACATCGCTGGCTATAAATATAGTGGATTATACCCTTGATTTGCAAAACGTATCCCCTCTTTCGGTAGCCTACGTTGGAGACCCCCTGCCCGTAATTAGTGGCTCGGTTATAGTCAACACTGTTCCTTATGTGGCAAACTTTGTTGCTCTAGAAGATGTTGTTGAGTATCAAAAAAATTCTTACGCTTATTCCCTTATCTTTACTGATACCTATGCAGGCATATACGACATAACTTTTGATTTGACACCTGAGAGAGCAAAACTAAATGTAATAATCCCTGCTTCTATTAGCAGAAGTTATTATCAAACAACCGACTTTTTGGGCGCTATTACTCTACAAATAGAAAAAAATAGTACAATCTATCCTATTGCTTTGGAAGATTATTCTTCCTTTGATTTAGACTTTTTATATAATTTCCAAGAAATATCCTTGCTTCCCAATAATTATAACGTAAGCCTTCTTGGTGTAGGCGAATATGCCCTTAGTGTCACTGCCCACCAAAATTATCAAGTAGTCCCTTCCCTTGATAGCTTTGTTCTTAACATTACCAAAAGCACTCTGCTTGTAAAATCGCCTATACTTACAAAATATTACGGCGAGCAAAACCCTACCCCATCAATAAATTCGGTTTTGATAGAAGGTAGTTTCCTTCCCGAAGATTTAACTGTTTTCCGTGACAATATGCTTTTTAATATTTATTGCGGTTTGCGCTTTCCCGTTGGAAGCTATGTTATCTCTGTTTACTTTTACTTTGAAGATACTTCTATTGAACAAAAATACAACTTCCAGGCAGTAGATGGATATTTAGAAGTTTTACCAACACCCATAACGATTAGCTCAACGTCAACTTTTAGCGTATACAAAGCGCCTATCTCCCAATACGTAATATCAATTAGCGGACTAAAGCTTCCCGAGGATTATCAATATTTAGCTAACTATGTTTCTTCCTCTTTAACAGGAGTAAGTAGCTTAAGCAATGCGGGCACCTATACTATTTTGATTGACTATTTTGGCAATGACAGCAATTATGATGTAACTGTGGTAAATGGTGTTTATACTATCAATCCCGCAACATTTAGCGGAATGTATATGTTAGATAGCTCTTTCCTTTACGATGGCAAAAAACACAATATCAACCTTGCTTATGACGAAGAAATATGGCCGGACATAAGCATTGTTTATAATATGCAAGATGTAATAGACGTAGGAGTCTACACCGTCACAGCAACAGTAACCCTTCCTAATTATACCAGCCAGGTCTTTACCGCAAAACTTACAATCAATAGCTTGACCCTTACTTCCTCAAGCGCGGTTAACAAGACAGAAATAACCGACATCACGCAAAATCCACAAGGATTTAGCCCAGACATAACGCTTACTTTGACACCCTCTCAAAAACAGGGAATTACCGAAGCTGTTACGGCTTTGTTAAACAATCATACCACACTTCAAGAAAACATATTAGGAATATACGATATTGTCTTGTTGCAAGATAATTCTCCTCTTTCTACCGAGAACAAGCCCTACCTCGTAAAACTTACAATTAGCGGTATTGCTTCGGCAACTAACATTCGCATACTAGCAAGTGTTGATAACACATTAACCGAAATAGACTATGTCTTCGAAAACGGCGCATTTGTTTTCCAAACTGATTCTCTAAGCGGTATTGCGGTATTAAAAACCACACAAATTACCGAATCGCGTTTGAGTTCGATAATCGTTGCCGGTATTTTTATTTTGGTTGTAATTATTATGCTCTATGTTATAATTAGCGCCTCAGTTGGAAATAAAAAAGCAAAACTACGCAGCAGAAAAAGACACCATAAATGGTCTTAATCAGTATATTTGAAAGAGGCGTGATATATTATGATTAAATTCCTGGCAAAAATATTTACAAAAAACCGTAACGATATAAAAGAAACTGATATGCGGTCAAAATACGGCGTAATTGCCGGATTTTTGGGTGTCGTAAACAACCTTATCCTTTTTGCGGCAAAACTAACAATAGGTATTTTGTCGGGAGCCGTTTCTATAGTCGCCGATGCTTTGAATAATCTATCAGACGTGGCAAGTTCCATCGTCACTATGCTTGGATTTAAGCTAAGCAACCGCCCAAAAGACGCCAAACATCCTTTCGGTCACGGAAGAATAGAACATGTCGGCGGCTTGATTGTATCTTTAATTATTATCTTTGTGGGCATAGAACTTATGAAAGCCTCGGTGGAAAGAATAATTTCTCCCACACCACTAAATATATCACTAATTACCATTATTATTTTGAGTTGCTCCATTGTTGTAAAACTGTGGATGTATATTTATAATAGAAATATCGGCAAAGAAATTTCCTCGGCGGCAATGAAAGCTACTGCTCTTGACAGCTTAAACGATGCTGTCGCCACCTCCGCCGTCTTAATATGCGTATTGCTAAACTATTTTACCGGTATTATAATCGATGGTTATGCCGGTATTGTGGTAGCGCTGTTTATCCTTTTGGGCGGCTTTAAGTCTATCAAAGAAATTGTTTCTTTGCTTCTAGGAGAAAAACCCGACCCAAATTTTGTAAAAGACATTGCCGATTTTGTTACAAGTTTTCATATAATCAGCGGTGTCCACGATATAGTTGTTCATAACTACGGGCCCGGCAGACAAATGATTACTTTGCACGCCGAAGTGTCTTGCGATGGTGACTTTTTGGAAACGCACGACGTAATAGATAATATAGAGCTTGCTATAAAGGATAAGTTCTCTTGTTCGGCAGTTATTCATATGGACCCTATCGTGACAAACAACACGCGGATAAATGAAGTTAAAAGCAAAATTGAAGAGATTATCAAACAATATAACGAAAATTATTCTATACACGATTTTCGAATGAACGAAGGCAGTACACATAGCAACTTGATTTTTGATGTGGTTACTACTTACGATAATACTCTCTCCGATGAAAAAATAAAAAGCGACCTAACCAAAAAAATAAAGGCGCTAAACAGTAGTTACAACGCCTTTATTACTATTGACAAACCTTTCGTATAAATTATTTCAAATATTCAATCAAATTCGGGATAGCCTTTTCAAACGCCACGCCATACCAATGCTCGTCTTTATTCGGCATTGTAAAATTCATGCTGTCTATGGTAAAATCAACGGCTATTTTGCAGGATTTTTCCAAACTATTGCCTAGTGCTAAAGCTCCGGCAAGACTGCTCCCGAAAACGTCCCCTGTGCCGTGAAAGTTTTGCATTATCCTGTCGCGGAAATAAAAGCCCGTCTCCTTGGTGTCTCCTTGAAAATATGCAACTCCTAATTTACTCTTATCAAAGCTAACGCCTGTTATTACTACATTTTTGGCACCAAGTTCAGATAACTTTTGCAACATATTGCTTATATCCTTTTCGTCATATTCTTCCTTATAACTTTCTCCAAGCAAAAACGCAGCTTCGGTAAGATTGGGCATAATATAATCAGCTTGACGACAAATCTTGAGCATTTCGGGAGGGAAACTCCTATCAAAACCAGGATAAAGCTTTCCGTGATCTCCCATAACAGGGTCAACAATGAATAACCCGTCAACACTTAACATATCCTTAACAATTGTCAAAATATAATCAAATTGCTTGCTGTTGCCGATGTATCCGGTATAGACAGAATCAAAGGTAATTTCTTCTTTTTTCCAATGCTCAATAATCTTTGGCATCTCATCAGTCAAATCCTTAAAGGTAAAGCCCTGAAATCCGCTTGTATGCGTCGACAATACCGCCGAGGGAAGTATGGCCGTCTCCATTCCCATTGCAGATATAATCGGCAATGCAACGGTTATAGAGCACTGTCCTATGCAAGAAATATCTTGTACTGTAAGTAGTTTTTTCATCTTCTTTTTCTCCCTGATTATATATATAACTCAGGCAAAATTTTAACAAACAAAGCCCGTTTTGTCAAACGATTGTCCAATATTGCATACTTTTGTTTTTGTTGACTCTATTGATATTTCTGTTATAATACTTTTATGAGCATATAAATAAAACATTTGTTT
>CAYIZR010000109.1:0-4331 GCA_964367755.1 uncultured Christensenella sp.
ATATTAACTAGCAGCTTAACACAATAAAATACGGGGGTAACTATGGAAATACTAAATGCAGGAGATAGAATAACTAACCGCTACCTTTTGCCTGTGGGCGATGATTATTGCTTGATTGACACAGGATATAAATGGGCTTATGATAATTTTGTTTCTTCAATGAAAAAGCAAGGGATACCCCTTGAAAAGATAAAATATCTTGTTTTGACACACATTCATGCTGACCATGCAGGTTTTGCAAAACAACTACTTACTAATTATCCCGAAATCAAGCTTATTTACAATGAAAAAGGAAGACCGCGTTTAGAGGCAGGCAAAAACGATATGAACGTTTATATTTCCTCTTTAACTAATCTTTTTATGTCCTATATAAGCGTAATATTCGTGGACAAAACACAATGTTTCCCGGCGGTTTTTACCGATAATATTTTGGACTACAAAACTCAACCATTGGCAGAATATGGAATTGAATTTGTAGAACTTAACGGCCACACATCTGCCGACTTAGGTATAAAATACCAAGACATACTATTTTGTGGTGACATTTGTATGAATGGCACCCCCTCTACCAAACATTTTCCGCTATGGCTGGAGAATAAATTTGAACTACTTAAAAGCTGGGAAAAAATTATTGATATGAAAGCTATTAACACCCTTTACCCCGCTCACGGCAAGCCCTTTGACAAAAAAAGACTCCTTAAGTATATAGAATACTGGAGAGTAAAGGGCGTTTTCAAGTTGTTTAAGAAAAAGAGTTATTTGGTTTAGAGGTGGAAATATCGTTTTAATTCCCCAATAATTATTTTCCTGCCAATTATCAAGCTAGTTATTATTGTGGCAATAGATATGGCAGTAACAGCAATGCTAGGCCATTTTACCGAAACGTTCAGAATATAAGCAACACCAACAGGTATTATACCCAAAATACTAAGAGCAAGGAGAGAAATAATATACTTCCGCGCTCTTTTTTTGTTAATTAACATATAGACAGCAAGCAAAACTTCACTAACAAAATAAACTATAGGAAGCCAAGTTATAAAAATCCAGTCATTTCCCCCGTATATCCACCTAACACTGAATAGAAGCAAAGTTACTGCCACCGTTTGCCCAAATACACGCGCGGTAAAATGCCCCTGGGATATAAAAGTAAATCTAACAAGATAATATATATAAGTCAAGCTAACAAGCACCATAACGCTCCACATAAAATAAGGATTGGTAAATATGTTAGCAATAATGCAGGCAATAACCACCACAGCCGCAAGCACCGTGTATATAAAAGAAAACTTTGTTCGAAGCCTCTTGTCAACTTTGGGCACGGGAAAAGCTCTGTCTATTACTTTATCAACCTCAATAGGCTCGTGGCAAAGAGGACAATGATCTGTTTGGCAATTTACACTTACTTTGCACCTTTTACAATACATCGCAATCCTCCCGAAAATTACTGACCACACCTACTTCACCGGTAATTTCTGCAAGTTTGCTGCAAAAATATCTCTCTATATCGGTACTAATTATTTTTCTGGTAAAGGAAATAACAGTTTTATCCTTATAGGATATTATCCCCATATTAACCGGAGTTTTTGCGCTGCAATTGAGGTTGAACATAAAATGGTCTATTTTTTCCTGCCCCTCAATGTTAACATTGCCCAAATTACTAATAATCATTGTTTGTTTGGGCTTACTAGAAGTAATTCTTCCCACTTTGGAAATAAAAGCTTTTACGCATAGTGGCAAATACCTAAGTATTGGCAATTTATCCATAAGGGAAGTAAAACTAAGCTTAGTTTGAAGCTCCTCCCTTGACAACTGCTCATTTAGGCTCTCTTTTATACTCTTAATAAAATCTTCTATAGTTTTGGGCGTACCGTAAGGAATTATACACTTAGCAAATACAGTAAAATTACCTAAGGTATCTGAAGGAAAATGTTTGCGTAAGTTTACTGGTATAAATGCCACTAAGTTATCTTTTCGGGTATCATAATCACTATTTTCGGCAACCGAAAGCATAGCTAAAGCAGAGATAAAGACGGTTATTGTAGTATGATAATTTCTTGATGCAGTTAGTAAAGAATTAGTATTTACTAAAGCTTGAATAAGTCCAAATCCACTGCCCGAAAACTGTTTGGTTTTTATACCGAAAGCATACCCTCCCGCCATTTTTTTGGTACCCTCAACCAAATCAACCTTTTTATAATACTTCTGGAAAGCATCCTCAATTTCCCCTGGCTTTTTTATGGAAGACAAGGTAATAATACCTTGTTTGGTTATAGGCTCATTTTTTAATTTGAAATAATAATAAATAACTGTCTTAAGAAATTCTATTGCTCCGCTACCGTCGCATAGGCCGTGAAAATAGTCCATAAAAATACGCTTCTTGTAATATGTCACGCGAAAAAGGTAATTTCTGTTGTGCCTAAAATTAAGGATTTTTAATAAAGCTCCGTCGTCTTCTTCCACAATGGGGGTTAGTGTATTTTCGTCCAAATAGTGTCTAAAAAAACCTCTTTTTAACTCTACCTTAAAAAATGGATACCTTACCAATGCAGAATTAACGGCAGAACTAAGGTGGTCTTTGTCCACTTCCTCGTTAAGACAAACTCCTATTCGAAACAGGCTTTGGGATTTTAAGGTAATTACCAATGGATAAATCATAGCTGAATTATCCAAGCGATACCATCTATTTTTTATATTCATTTCGATTTTATATATTTGTCTATAGAAGCGGCGGCTTTTTTGCCCATTCCCATAGCCAAAATAACAGTTGCAGCTCCGCTGACTGCGTCCCCTCCGGCATACACACCTTCTCTACTGGTCAAACCGTCAGAATCAACAATGATTCCTCCCCATTTTTGCGTAGCAAGTCCATCGGTTGTATTCTTGATAAGAGGATTGGGTGAAGACCCTATAGAAATTATTACCGAATCAACATCCAAAATAAACTCACTACCTATTTTTTCTACAGGTCTTCTTCTACCTGTGTTATCGGGTTCTGCCAGTTCTATCTCCGAACATCTCATACCTGTAACGGCATAGTTTTCGTCTCCGATTATTTCAATAGGGTTTGTAAGCAGCTTAAAAACAACTCCCTCTTCTTTGGCGTGATGAACTTCTTCCATTCTTGCCGGCAACTCTTTTTCGGATCGGCGGTACACAATATATACCTTTTCCGCTCCCAATCTAAGGGCACATCTTGCCGCATCCATAGCCACGTTGCCACCACCTATTACTGCCACCTTTTTGTAACGGTTAATCGGTGTGTCCGAACCTTCCTTATATGCCTTCATCAAATTTACTCTGGTCAAAAACTCATTACTGGAGTATACTCCGTTAAAGTTTTCACCCTCAATATTCATAAAATTAGGTAAGCCTGCTCCGCTTCCGATAAAAATAGCCTCATACCCTTTTGCCCTAAGTTGGTCAACGGAAAAAGTTTTGCCCACAACGCTATTGGTTTTTACTTCCACCCCTAATTCTATCAAATTATCTATTTCTTTTTTTACTATCGCCTTAGGCAAACGAAACTCGGGTATACCATAGACCATAACTCCGCCCGCAACGTGCAAAGCTTCAAAAACTGTTACTTGGTAGCCTAATTTTGCCAAATCTCCTGCGCAAGTAAGTCCCGATGGTCCAGAACCTATTATCGCCACCTTATTACCGTTGGAAACCACTTTTTTTAACTTCTCATTACTTTTTTTCATATGATAATCGGCAACGAACCTTTCTAATTTACCAATAGCTACAGGCTCACCTTTTATACCTCTAACGCACTTGCTTTCGCATTGAATTTCCTGCGGACAAACTCTACCGCAAACAGCGGGAAGAGAAGTAGATTCACTAAGTATTCTGTAAGCTTCCTCAAAATCCTCTTTAACTATTTCTGCGATAAACCTAGGGATATCTATACCAACCGGACAAGCCGACGAGCACGGTTTATTTTTGCAATTTAGGCATCTCTTTGCTTCATCTATTGCTTGACTAACAGTATATCCAAGCTCCACCTCAGAAAAATTACTTATCCTTTCTAACGGGGGTTGCTGAGGCATTTTATTTTTATCTTTTCTCATATTGTACATAAATATTATCCTTTTTTGTCTGCCAAATTATAAAGTTTGCAGGATTTTTCGTGATTTTGCTTTTCGGTTTGTTTGTACTTGGTAGAATTTTTCATAGCTCCGTCAAAATCTACTTTATGTCCGTCAAACTCAGGGCCGTCAACACAAGCAAACTTCGTCTCTCCCCCTACCTTTAGACGACAGCCACCGCACATTCCAGTGCCGTCAATCATAATAGAATTCATTGAAACGGTGCAAGGTATTCCCGTTGGT
>CAYIZR010000110.1:0-4309 GCA_964367755.1 uncultured Christensenella sp.
AGGTTATTATCTTGCAAAACTGAACGAAATAAAAGTACTTAGAGTTGTATTGGTTTGTATAAAAAATAAAGTTAGCTTTGAGGAAATGAAAAAAAGAGTGAGGCTATTGTATGCTTAATAACAAAATTGCGATAATTGGTGACAAGGATAGCATATTAGCGTTTAAGGCAATAGGCGCAGATGTTTTCCCCATAAAAAACACTTTTGACGCTTCGGAAACCTTAAAGAAGCTTGCAAGAAACTACGCCGTAATTTTTATTACCGAGGAGATTGCAGAAAGCATTTCTGATATTGTAGAAAGATATAAAACAAGACCATTCCCAGCGGTAATTCCCATCCCAGGGGCAGGCGGAAGCACTGGCTATGGATTGAGAGGAATTTCCAAAGACGTAGAAAAAGCAATAGGAACCGATATTTTAAGTAAAAAATAGATAAACACTTTTTGTTAAAGAAGAGGAGAGATATAATGAAGGAAATCAGCGGTAAAATAATTAAGGTGAGTGGACCTTTGATTGTTGCGGGAGGCATGAGCGAAAGCAAAATGTACGACGTAGTCAGGGTGTCTAAGCACCGTCTTATCGGAGAAATAATAGAATTGCGTGGCGATAAGGCTTCTATTCAGGTTTATGAAGAAACAGGCGGAATAGGGCCGGGTGAAGACGTCTTCACCACCAATAGGCCTCTTAGCGTAGAACTTGGACCAGGGCTAATTGAGTCTATTTTTGACGGTATCCAACGGCCGCTAAAAGCTCTTAGAGAAAAGAGCGGCGACCGTATAGAAAGAGGCGTTGAAGTATCCGCGCTTGACCATACAAAATTGTGGCGCTTTAATCCGACAGCAAAAGTTGGCGAAACTTTAGTGTCAGGAGACGAGATAGGCTATGTGCAAGAAAATCATTTGATAAGACATAGCATTATGGTTCCTGCTGGTATTAGCGGAATAGTAACCGAAATAAAAGATGGCGATTTTACCTTAGATGACGTAGTAGCAATTTTGGATAATAACGGCAAAGAAAATAAGCTTACTATGTTACAAAAATGCTCGGTTAGAAAGGGTAGACCATATTTAGAAAAATTACCGCCCAAAGTTCCACTAGTTACCGGACAAAGAGTTATTGATACCTTTTTTCCGATAACAAAAGGAGGAGTTGCCGCAGTTCCAGGACCTTTTGGAAGTGGTAAAACAGTAGTACAACATCAGCTTGCTAAGTGGGCGGATTCAGATATAATCGTATATGTAGGTTGCGGAGAGCGTGGTAACGAAATGACTGACGTTCTTAATGAGTTCCCAGAGCTTGTAGACCCGAAAACAGGTGAACCGCTTATGAGAAGAACGGTACTAATTGCCAATACTTCGGATATGCCTGTTGCGGCGCGTGAGGCGAGCATATATACAGGTATAACCATAGCCGAATATTTCCGCGATATGGGTTATAATGTAGCCATTATGGCAGATTCTACCTCGAGATGGGCAGAAGCTTTGAGAGAAATGAGTGGCAGATTGGAAGAGATGCCCGGTGAAGAAGGTTATCCCGCTTACCTAAGCAGCCGTCTTGCAGAGTTTTATGAGAGAGCAGGTATAGTAAAGGTATTAGGAAGTAAAGGCATAGTAGGTAGCGTAACAGCGATTGGAGCAGTTAGCCCTCCCGGAGGTGACCTAAGCGAGCCTGTCAGTCAGGCAACGCTAAGAATTGTAAAGGTGTTCTGGGGACTAAGCGCAGCTCTAGCATATAGACGTCACTTCCCTGCTATTGATTGGCTACAAAGTTATAGTCTGTATGCTGACCGTCTTTCTGATTGGTATAATAAAGTAATGGGACAAGAATGGAACGCCCTTCGCCAACAAGCGATGCTAATTTTGCAAGAGGAAGCCACTTTGGACGAAATAGTAAGGTTGGTAGGTATGGACGCGCTTGGAAGTAAAGACAGGCTAACAATGGAAGTAGCTAAGACGATTAGAGAAGACTACTTGCATCAGAACGCATTCCACGAAATTGACACTTATGCATCCTTAAATAAACAGTTGCGTATGCTAAAATTGATTTTATCTTATTATAAGCTAGGGCAAGATGCTTTAATAAAAAACAATGTAGATATAGAAGATTTAGTAAATATGAATGTCAGAGAAAGAATCGGCAGAGCCAAGTATATAGAAGAAGAAAACTTAGATAAGTTTGACGAAATAGAAAAAGAGCTTAAGCAAGAGATTGCCGCTGTTATAGGTTAGGAGGACACAAGATGCTAAAGGAATATAAGACTATTAGAGAAGTTGTAGGACCGTTGATGCTTGTAGAGGGCGTTGAGGGTGTAAAATACGACGAGCTTGTGGAAATCGAGCAAGAAAACGGCGAAAAAAGAAACGGCAAAGTTTTGGAAATAAACGGAGATAAGGCATTAGTGCAGTTATTTGAAGGTTCTTCGGGCTTGCGTATTTCTACTTCTAAAGCAAGATTTTTGGGTAAGAGTATAGAAATTGCTGTTAGCGAAGATATGCTAGGTCGAGTTTTTGACGGAATGGGACGGCCTCGCGACAATGGTTCACCGGTTATTCCCGAAAAGAGAATAAACATAAACGGACAACCAATTAACCCCGTTGCCAGAAACTACCCCGATGAATTTATTCAGACAGGTATCTCAGCAATAGATGGACTTAACACCCTTGTTAGAGGTCAAAAGCTTCCTGTGTTTAGCGCATCGGGTCTACCTCATGCCGAGCTAGCCGCTCAGATTGCCCGTCAAGCTAAGGTTCTTAACAGTGACAGTAAGTTTGCCGTTGTATTTGCGGCAGTAGGGATAACTTTTGAAGAAGCCGATTATTTTATTTCCGACTTCCGTAAGACAGGCGCTATTGATAGGGCGGTATTGTTTATGAATTTGGCAAACGACCCTGCCATAGAAAGAATAGCTACCCCGAGAATGGCTCTTACAACTGCAGAATATCTAGCTTTCGAACTTGATATGCACGTTTTGGTTATTATTACCGATATAACTAATTATTGCGAAGCTTTGCGTGAAGTAAGCGCGGCAAGGAAAGAAGTTCCCGGAAGAAGAGGTTATCCAGGTTACTTGTATACTGACTTAGCTACCATATACGAGAGAGCAGGCAGAATAAAAGGTAAAAAGGGAAGTATTACCCAAATACCTATTTTGACAATGCCTGAGGATGACAAAACTCATCCTATTCCTGACTTGACAGGTTATATAACCGAAGGACAGATTATTCTAAGCCGTGAGCTTTATAAGAAAGGGATTACTCCCCCAATTGACGTGCTACCTTCTCTTTCCCGTTTGAAAGATAAAGGTATTGGTGCAAATAAAACAAGAAAAGACCACGCCGACACAATGAATCAATTGTTTAGCGCATACGCAAGAGGTAAAGAGGCGAAGGAGCTTAGCGCAATTTTGGGCGAAGCGGCGTTAACTGAGGTTGACAGAAAGTTTGCTAAATTCGCTGAAGAGTTCGAAAAACAATATGTTTCGCAGGGCTTTACTAAGAACCGCAGCATAGAAGACACTTTGTCTTTGGGCTGGAGTTTGCTAAAAATGTTGCCAAGAAACGAACTTAAGCGTATAAGAGACTCTTATTTAGAAGAATACTACGATAAAATATAAGCCGTAGGAGATATATAAAATGGCAAGAATCAATATAAATCCCACTAGAATGGAGCTTCGGCGCTTAAAAACACGCTTGAAGACAGCTGTTAGGGGACATAAGCTGTTAAAGGATAAATCCGATGAAACAATACGTCAATTTATGCTTTATATCAAAGAAAACAAAAGACTTCGCGAGGAGATAGAAGACGAAGTTAGTTTGTCTTTGCGTAGCTTTTTGCTTGCCAGCGCCGTTACAACTTCTCAAGTTATGGAAGAGGCTGTAGCAATGCCGGGCTTTAGTGTTGAGCTTAAGACTTCTGACAAAAATGTAATGAGTGTTTCTGTGCCGGTAATCGAGGTATTACCCGCCGACAAAAAAGAGCTGTATCCTTATTCTTTTGCAAGTGTTTCTTCGGAACTAGATAGCAGTATAAGTAATCTTAGTGAGCTTTTGGTAAAGTTAATTAAGCTTGCTGAGGTGGAAAAAACCTGTAATATGTTAGCCGATGAGATAGAAAAGAACCGCCGTAGAGTAAATGCCCTTGAATATGTTATGATACCGCAACTGCAAGAAACCATCAAGTATATCACTATGAAACTTGATGAAAATGAGCGGGCAAATACCATCAGACTTATGAAGGTAAAGTCAATGATAGAAAACCGCTAAAATAATATTTATAAAACAAAGGCGACCGCAATGCGGTCGCCTTTAATA
>CAYIZR010000111.1:0-4264 GCA_964367755.1 uncultured Christensenella sp.
TATAATATTATAATAGTTTTGTAAATAAAAATCAGTCAAGGAGAACAATGAGCATATCGGTAAGTTCTTTAGGCAGCGGCTCTAAAGGCAATTGCGTACTTATATCAAACGAAAAGAACAATGTGCTTATAGACGCTGGGCTTAGCGCTAGTTGCATTTATAAAAAATTAGCTCAACACGGACTGAGTTTTTCTGATTTAGATGCTGTTTTTATTACACACGAGCACGAAGACCACATAAAAGGGATTGCTGAACTTGCTTCTTGTGTTCCCATATATTCCCACCCTGACACACTAGATTATATTGCTCAAAAATACAATCTCCCCCTTAAAAGCTTAATGGAAATAGAGGAACAAGAGCTTTCAATAGGTACTCTTGACATTTTGCCTTTCCGCGTTAGCCACGATGCTATTCATCCCTTTGGATACAGAATATGTGACTGTGATAGTAAATTTACCTATATGACCGATACCGGCTATATTAGCAAGGGTATGTTCTCTATAGCCGAGGGTAGTGATATTATTATGCTTGAGAGCAACCACGACACCGAACTTGTCAAAAAAGGCAAATATCCGGAATTCTTAAAGCGCCGCATTCTTTCTGACCTTGGACATCTAAGCAATGAAGAAAGCGCTCTAACCGTATGCGACCTTGTAAATAAGGGCGCCACAAAGATTATGCTTGCCCACATAAGCGAGCAAAACAATCTACCCGAATTAGCTTATTATACCACGGTAAATTTCCTTACGAAAATGCAAATAGAACGTAGCTCCTACACTCTAAAAGTCGCCTCCCCAAAAGAGACGGTTATGTTACGGTAAAAGCTTGCTTATGACAAAAAACAGACTTCAATTTTATTATTTTATTTTTATTTACTGCATTGCCTTTGTTGCGGCGTCTATTCTTTCGCTAATAATTTCTTCTACCGTTGACAATTCCACCAACTTATATGTTTTTTTGCTATACCTTATCCCGCAATTTTGTTATATTGCTACCACAGCAGTAATTTATTACATAAAAAAATTTGATTTTCGTATAATAAGCACGCCCTCTGTTAACCCAAAAAATTATATATTTACCGTAATTATTGCTTTGGGTATGTTCTTGATTGCCGTACTACCTAATTACGGTATTCAACTTCTTTTTAATAAGATAGGAACAACCGCCACCGTTACCATCCCTACATTTACCACTTTTTCCGATTATTTCTTTGCTATTTTATTGATATGTATATTACCTCCTATTGGAGAAGAATTGATTTTCCGAAAGGTTCTTTGCGATTCCTTAGAAGGTATTGACCAATGGAAAATTATTTTGTTGAGCGGAGCTTTTTTTAGTCTTACCCACTATAATTTGGCGCAGACCTTCCACCAATTTATAACGGGTTGTATTTTTGCATATATTTATCTAAAAACCCGCAACCTAACTCTTCCTATACTTGCCCACATAATAAACAATATTTTGGCATTGTTTATTACCCGTATTACAGGGGAAGGGATTTGGAATAATATTATTACTTTAATAATAAGTTTCGGTATCGGGCTAATTTTGCTAACTATTAGCCTAACCTTACTCAAAAAACATAATCCTCCCCTAAAAAAGGGTGAGGACAAACAAAATATTATTATTATAGGTTTTCTTGCACTAGTCTTTATTCTTTGGCTAATAACGGCTATTACATCTTTTTAGGGGGAATTGGAGTGTCAAAAACATTTAAGAGCTGCACAATATTTTTTATATCGGGACTATGGCTAGTACTTGCGAGAATTGTATTTGCCAACATAAATTTAAGCGATAACCTTTCTTCTTGGCTTTTTTCTTTTTTAGTTCAAGCAATCGGTATGGGATTACTTCCCCTAACTCTCTACAAATTATGGGTCAAGGAAGATATAGTAAGCGGCTTTTCCATAAACACAAAAATACCAAAAATCATTTATATTATTGCCATCATTTTAGGGTTTTTGTTAAGTTATGTTACTTTGGGAGTATCTCTTATATGGCAAAACGTTTTAGCATTACTAGGTTATACCCACATCAATGCCCCTGGAACAATCTATTCGGGAATAGAAGTACTCATACTAGAACTTCTTTGCACTGCGGCATTACCCGCTATATTTGAAGAACTAACCGACAGAGGGCTTGCCCTTCAAATGTTTAAGGATATAGAAGATGAAAAAGTAACTATGATTCTTATGGCAATTATATTCTCGCTTGCCCACCAAAACATTATGCAAACAGGCTATACCTTTATTGGCGGACTAATATTTGCCTTCCTCGCAATAAAAACAAAAAGTATTATCCCGGGGATGATTATACACTTTATAAATAATGCTTTAAGCGTTATTTCTGGATATTCCTCACAACATAATGGATTTGTCGCAAAAATACAAGATGGGGTATATAATTTTATTTCCGGCCACTTTTTAATAGCCTTAGTAACATGGGTCGCTACAGGAGCTCTTATTGTCTGGTTACTTAAGAAAGCAGCAGAAATTTGTGCAAAAGAACGTCATCCCGAGGAAAAAGTTAGTGATGGCTTTGGATACTATTTCCCACAAAAGGTTCAATATATCGACGACCTTTTTGGCAACTCATTAACGCGCGATTTGATTGTAAAAAAGCGTTCAGCTTGGTATGAATACTCATTTTTATACGCCTTTATGGCAATGACGTTTGCCACAACTTTGTTTACCTTTATTTGGGGAATTTGGAGATGAAAATAAATATTATTGCGGTGGGAAAGCTTAAAGAAAAATATTGGGTTGACGCCATTAGGGAATATTCCAAAAGGCTATCGCGTTTTGCCGAAATTGCCGTTGTAGAAATTCCCGAAGGCCGTAATTTATCGGAAGAAGGCAAAAATATCTTAAAAAAAAGCTCAGGTTATGTTATAGTTACTGACATAGAAGGCAAAGCTCTCTCATCAATAGAAATAGCCGACGTAATATCTAACAACCTAAACAGGGGAATAAGCGAGTTTTCTATAATAATTGGCAGTAGCGAAGGCTTATCTGCCGAAGTAAAAAATGCTGCCGATATAAGAGTATCTTTCGGAAAAATAACATATCCTCATCAGCTTATGCGAGTAATTATTTTTGAACAGGTATATCGGGCATTTACCATAATTAACAGGCTTACTTATCATAAATAGCAAGTTTTTATCATATCTTTTAGGTATGAAAACTTACTCCGAATTACTAAACAGTATAGCCTCTATGGGCACAATAGAATACATCGGCTCCACCGTATTAGGTTACGGAATACCGCTTATACATATCGGCAAAGATACTCCGCGCACCTTAATAATAGGAAGCGTACACGCAAGAGAATATATTACTACTTTGATGCTAAATGAAGTAGTAAAACAAACTGATAATTGCTCTTTTGACTATATACCTATGCTAAATATTGACGGAGTGTTGCTTTCAATTAACGGAATAAACTTAATTGTTGACGAGGAAAAGAAAAAAAACCTTTTCAAATATAACAATTACAAAATGGACTTTTCTCTTTGGAAAGCTAACGCCAACGGCGTAGACCTAAACGTAAACTTCGATGCCGACTGGGGAGAAGGAAAGTACAACATAACTTATCCCGCTAGCGAAAACTATATAGGAAAGACGCCTGCAAGCGAACCAGAAACTAAGGCTGTTGTCAATCTCCTTAAAAAGAATAATTATACTATGGTAGCATGCTACCACTCTAAGGGAGAAGTTATTTACTGGGGCTTTGAAAGTAACTTCCGCTATTATAAGGAAGCTAAGGCAATAGCCGACCAATTAAATTACCCTCTTATGCGAAGCGATGGCTCTGCTGGAGGAATAAAGGACTATTATTGTACCAAATACAACGGCTTAGGCATAACGGTAGAAATAGGAAAGGATGATTTGCTTCATCCATATCCACTTAAAGAACTACCTAACCTTGTTAACCAACATAAGGATAGCCTAAAACTAATTTGCCAAACCGGAGGAAAAATTGCACGAGAAATTTATGGAGGAAGCTCTTAAAGAAGCAGAAAAAGCCTACAAAGCTGATGAAGTGCCTATAGGTTGCGTCATTGTCTGCGACCAAAAAATAATAGCCAGAAGCCATAACAACAAAATAAGTTCGGAAAACAGCCTAAATCACGCCGAACTAAAAGCAATAATAAAAGCCCAAAAAGTAAAACAAACAAAATACCTTTATGACTGTAGCATATACGTTACCGTTGAGCCTTGCGCTATGTGTGCAGGCGCAATACTAAACTCGAGGATAGGCAAAC
>CAYIZR010000112.1:0-4209 GCA_964367755.1 uncultured Christensenella sp.
GATTTTAGAAGTATAATAAGGAAAATTGCAAAGGAACAAAATATAAAACTAAACTTTAAAAAGTTTAGTTTTTTTTATGGAAAAAAGTTATTAAATAATGTATAATATTTATGAAAGAAAGCCTTTTCAGGCGAGCGGAGGAAAAATATGATTATAGGTATTCCAAAAGAAATTATGCACGACGAAAGACGTGTAGCGGCTATCCCCGAAACCGTAGCAGAAATGATAAAGGCCGGGAATAAAGTTCTGTTTGAAAAAGGCGCTGGTTTAGGCTCTTTTTATAAGGACGATGCTTACGAAAGTGTAGGCGCAACTATAATTGAAGACGTAGAAGAGCTATTTAACCAAGCCGAAGTAATTTTGAAAGTAAAAGAACCCTTGTTTAACGACAAGCTTGGCAAACATGAGGTTGACTTGATGCACAAAGGTCAATATATTATTACCTTTATTCATCCGGCTAGCCCTGTTAATCACACCATGGTAAAGACTATGGCAGAGAAGGGAATAATCGCCCTTACTTTGGACGGAATACCTCGTATAAGCAGAGCCCAGAGTATGGATGCGCTAAGTTCTATGAGCACTTGCGCAGGCTACAAGGGTATGATTATGGCAGCAGATATACTTCCCAAGTTCTGCCCTATGATAGGTTCGGCTGTTGGTATGATTAAGCCTAGCATAGCTTTAGTCATAGGTACAGGCGTTGCTGGTTTGCGCGCCGTTGCCACCGCAAAATCCTTAGGGGCAGTTGTTTATAGCGCAGACATTCGTCCAGACGCTAACGAACAGGCAAAATCTTTGGGCGCCAAAATAGTTGACACCGGCGTTCCTGTAGAAATAGCTGTAAGTGCCGACGGCAAGCACGCTAACAAACTTCCCGAAGAATGGTTAATAAAAGAAAGAGCCACTTTAGCTCCGTCAATAGCAAAGGCAGATATTGTTTTCTGTTCGGCTTTGCTTCTAGGCAAGAAAGCTCCTCTACTAATAACTGAAGATATGGTAGCCAGTATGAAGCCTGGCAGCACAATTGTTGATATTTCTATTGACCAAGGTGGTAACTGTTCAATAACTCCCGCCGGAAAAATCGAAACTCATCACGAGGTTATCCTTCAAGGCATCAAAAATATACCGGGCATGCTTCCAACAAGCTCTACATATATGTTCTCTCAAAATATTTACAATCTTCTCGCATATCTATCAAAAGACGGCAAAATAACTCTTGACAGAAATGACGAAATTGTATCAAGCATACTTGTTTGCATCGACGGAGAATTAGTTCACGCCGGGGCAAAAGAAGCTATGGGCATTAACTAAAGTCTTATATTATGGGCGCGGCCTTGATTTTTCAAGGCGGCGCCTTCTTTTTGCTTTTATAATAAAATTACGGAGGTCACTATGACTATCACTCAAGGCATATTACTTGGCATTTTCGCTGTGGCGACCATTGTGGGTTATTTTTTGATTAACAACGTCCCCAGTCTTCTTCATACCCCCCTAATGTCGGGAATGAACGCCCTTAGCGGAGTAACCGTATTGGGAGCGCTTATAGCGACCGCCGTTGCAGTAAATGGTAATAATGTAGCTTTAGGTTATATATTTGGCTCGATTGCTATTATTTTAGCTATGCTAAACGTTGCAGGAGGTTTCTTTGTTACTAACCGAATGTTAAAAATGATAGCAAAGCCCACAACAAAGACCAAAAAAATAGATGCCGCGTTTAATATCTTCGCAATAATTTTTGCAGTGGTATTTGTTATCTTAAGCGTACTATTTATGAGCACCGTAGTCTATTATATCTTTAGCGGAATACTAGTTATTGCGGTTTTGTCAGGCATATACCTTATGAGCAAAGTAAAACTATCGGTTATCGGCAACCGACTTTCTTTAGTTGCGATGTCTTTAGGCATAGTTCTCGTTTTGATTAAGAACGGTATTTTACCTGTATATGTTCTCTATATTGCCATGGCGATTGGTTTGACTTTGGGTATACTTCTAGGCGCCAAGGTAAAAATGATTCAAATGCCTCAAATGGTAGCCGTTCTCAACGGCTTTGGAGGGGGAGCAAGCGCAATAGTAGGAGCCTTCGCCCTTTTAGGAATTGGCGCATCAAGTGGATATTTTAGCTTGTTTACTTCCGCCTTAGCTATAACGATAGGCATAATAACCTTATTTGGAAGCCTGGTTGCCGCAGGCAAATTACACCGTATTTTGCCACAAAAACCAATAATTATCAAAGGTCATCAAGGTTATTTACTTATAAGCTTAATATTAACCGTTGCTATTATTATCCTATCCGCCACCAAACTAATTCCCGAAAACTTTATATATATCCTATTGATACTAAACGTGCTGTTCTCCGCTGCTTTTGGAGTGCTGTTTAGCATAAGAGTTGGAGGCGCAGATATGCCTATCACTATTTCCTTGCTTAATAGCTTTTCTGGCGTAGCAGGTGCCATTGCTGGTCTTGCCATAGGCGATTTGCTGCTAGTTGCCATAGGCGGCATTGTGGGCGCAAGCGGTCTTCTTTTGACACAAATTATGTGCAAAGCCATTAACAGGAGCCTAATGGATATACTTTTAGGCAAAACATCTTCAGCTTGTAATAAACAAGTAGAAAAAACAGAAAACAAAGAGGAAGCGGGAACTATTTGTAAAAATGTTAACGTTAATCCTATAGATTTATTAAAATCTGCCAAAAAAGTAATAATCGTGCCTGGTTACGGTATGGCTATTGCCCAAGCCCAACACTCGGTAAAAGCTTTAGCGAGCTTATTAAAAGATAACAGCGCGGAAGTAAAGTACGCTATTCACCCTGTAGCAGGCAGAATGCCAGGACATATGAATGTACTTTTATGCGAAGCCGATGTTGACTATGAAGAATTATTTGAAATGAAAGAAATTAACTGCGAGTTTGCCGATGCCGACGCAACAATTGTTGTGGGCGCTAACGACGTACTTAACCCTGCGGCTAGAGAAGCCGAAGGCACTCCTATTTATGGTATGCCTGTACTAAACGTTGACCATTGCAAAAATATTTTTATATTTAACTACGACACAAAGCCAGGCTATGCAGGTGTTAACAACCCGCTTTACGAAAAGAAAGAAGGTGTTTATCTGTATCTAGGCAACGCCGCCGACACCGTAAAAGTAATGATTGATAGTCTAAAAGAAGATAATTGCAGCCAAAACCAAGAACTAAAGGCTACTGAGGATGAAAAAGAAAGTTTTGATAACACAAAAATTCTCACTTGCGCCAAAAAGGTAATAATTGTTCCAGGCTATGGTATGGCGATAGCTCAAGCGCAACATTTAGTAAAAAAACTTGCCGACAAGCTAAAAGATAACGGCACGGAAGTAAAGTACGCTATTCACCCTGTAGCAGGCAGAATGCCAGGACATATGAATGTACTTTTATGCGAAGCCGATGTTGACTATGAAGAATTATTTGAAATGAAAGAAATTAACTGCGAGTTTGCCGATGCCGACGCAACAATTGTTGTGGGCGCTAACGACGTACTTAACCCTGCGGCTAGAGAAGCCGAAGGCACTCCTATTTATGGTATGCCTGTACTAAACGTTGACCATTGCAAAAATATTTTTATATTTAACTACGACACAAAGCCAGGCTATGCAGGTGTTAACAACCCGCTTTACGAAAAGAAAGAAGGCGTTTATCTGTATTTAGGCAATGCAGAAGAAACCTTAAAAGAAGTATTAGATAAAATATAGAATGGAGGAATATGATTAAAACTTACTCAAAGCCTAACGACTGTTATAATAATGTTTTAAGCTCTATTCCCAATATTGTGGAAAAGAATCCGCGTATTGTTGACCTTGCTCTTTTGGGAAGTCACGACAGCTTTACACATTTAATCTCTAAAAAAAGTAATTCCGCCGAAAATGCGCCTGGATTTGTCAAATTGATTAGTAATACATTACTAAAAAATATGGCAGTGCGCTATTCAAAAACCCAAATTGTGGGAGCTTATGAACAACTTATGGCGGGAGTTAGGTACTTTGATATACGCTTACATTATGCAAACAACACCTTTATGACAAAACATTCTTTATTATCAGGATTATTCGCCGAATTTATTACCGAAATACTAAGATTTTTGGATGAAAACACAGGGGAAGTTGTGGTTTTCCGTTTTTATAATTGGAAATACCGCGACAAAGGTCAACCTTATCTTATCGATTTTTTGAAAAGCG
>CAYIZR010000113.1:0-4197 GCA_964367755.1 uncultured Christensenella sp.
ATATTATGAGTTTGCCTACCTTGATTCTCAACACAAGACTTTCTTTGCTATAAACAATTACCCCTCTATGACCTTCAATAAGTACTCCGTTACAGTCACAAATTGTTATTTTCAACTCTAGAGCGCAGTCGGAAGGGAGGCCCATCTTTATGAGCATATCTCTACAATAAGTATTCATATAATGATTTTATGAAAAAAAACCGTCTTAAATTCCTTGACTTTTTAGTTTTTCCAGCACTTGCACAAAATAATCAGGCAAGGGGGCGCTAAACTCCATTTTTTCTTGGCTAACTGGGTGTGTCAAAACTAGCTTGTATGCGTGCAAAAGCTGCCCGCTTAGCTTAAAACTATCCTTGCTCCCATAAACGGTATCACCTACTACAGGGTGCTTAATATATTTTGCATGTACTCTTATTTGATGAGTTCTGCCAGTTTCTAGCTTAAATTCTACCAAAGTATAATTTATAAAACGCTCCAAAACCTTAAACTTAGTTACCGCCCTTCTTCCCTTATCGTCGGTAGCCATAAGCTTACGGTCTTTTACGCTTCTTGCTATAGCTTTGTTAATAACACCGCTATCTTCTTTTATATTCCCTACAACAAGCGCAATATAATACCTGCCTGCCTCTTTTGTTTCTATCTGCTTAGCCAAACTTAAATGAGCTTCATTAGTCTTGGCTATAACAATTAAACCTGAAGTGTCTTTGTCCAATCTATGAACTATCCCAGGGCGATATACGCCGTTAATTGCGCTCAAATCTTTTATGTGATAAACAATGGCGTTAACGAGGGTCCCGTCGGGCGTCCCTAAGCAAGGATGAGTGACCACTCCTTGGGCTTTGTTAATAACAGCAAGATTGCTGTCTTGATAAACAATATCTAACGGCAAATTTTGTCCCTCTGCAGAAATAGTTACCGCTTCTTCTATAAGTACCTCTATTTTTCCACCTACAACTATTTCTCCGCTTTTTGTAACAATTTTTCCGTTGTAGGTAACGTTTCCACTATCAATAATCCCCTTTATCCTAGAGCGTGTAAAACCTGTTTCACGGCTTAGGTAGACATCGATTCTCTCTTTCTCTTTAGGGTAAAATACCATTTCTTCCATAATTATTTTATCTCGCTTTCCGATTCCTCATCTTCTTTCACTTCGCAATCTAATTGCGCCTTATCTTCTTCTATTTTTGCCTCACTAACTAATTGCGCATTAGCCTCGGCTTTTCTCTTTTCAATAAGCTCATTTTCTTCCTTGCTGTAAAAGAACAAAACATAAATAATCAAAAACGCCGTTCCTATGGTCAAAAAGTTGTCAGCAAAGTTAAAAATTGCGAAATCAATAAGCTCAAAATAAACAAAATCTCTAACGTATCCCAAATACATACGGTCAATAAGGTTGCCTATTGCCCCTGCAATTATTAACACCAGGGCGGTCCTTAATACTTTGTTTCTGCGTGGATAACTATAGAATATAAAAACAATTAAAATAACTGAACTAACAAAAGATATGGTAGTAAGTATGCCTGTATGCGCCTTAAGTATGCCAAAGCCTGCACCTGTATTAACAACTGCGGTAAAACGAATAACTCCGTCAATTATCACTATATCGCTAACGGTATCGCAATAACCGTATATATATTTTTTGGTAAGCATATCAAATACAATCAAAAGTCCAACAATAAGTAACTCTATTCCACAAAAAAGCCACCTTTTTTTGTCCTTAACTGCTTTGCCAAAATCTCTTTTCAATTTCAAAAAATTATCTTTCGTTTTTTCCATATTTAACCCTTTATAGTGTTTATTTTTACTCCACATGGTATTAGTATATACATTTTATATTTTAGCTTATTTATAGCTCCGTTTAACGCAAATACCGCTCCGCTCAAAAAATCCAACATTCTCTGTGCTATATGGGGAGGAACTCCCTCAAAATCCACTATTGCGCCTTCACTTTTTTGAAGCTTCTTTATAAGCTCCTCGACATCGGAAAACTTGTCAGGACAAATAACTTCTATTTCTCTTTTCTTTTTGTCTTGTTTTTTTGCTCCCGAGGCATATTCTATAAAATTAGCCATTTATTACCCTTTCTCCGAATATTGCTCTACCTAGCCTAATTAAATTTGCTCCGCTTTTTAGCGCCTCAACATAATCATTGCTCATACCCATTGACAAATAACAAAAATCCTTGTTTTTTAGCTTTTGGTATACAGTAAATACTTCGTCGAAAGTTTTTTTCAGCATATCATTAGAATAATGTATGGGCGCGACCGCCATAATGCCCCTCACTCTAATGTGAGAAAAATAAGACAGTTCATCCAAAAAATTCATTGTATTTTCCAGATATATACCACCCTTTGATTCTTCTTTGCCAGAATTTATTTCTATCAAAATGTCTTGAACTTTATTGATTTTTGCGGCTTCTTTTTCAATAACCTTAGCCAAATTTATACGGTCAACGCTGTGGATTAGCTCCACTTTGTCTACAATAAACTTTACTTTGTTAGTTTGCAATTGACCAATAAAATCCCACCTTATGGAATTATCGAATTTTTCAAGCAACTCTTGAACGCGGTTTTCTCCGGCGGCCAAAATTTTGCCTGTGCCAATTGCCGTCATAATTTCTTCCAAATTACGTGTTTTGGTGGCGGCAACTAATTGTGCCACAGGATTATATTGTTTTATGTTATCTACAATCTCATTTATATTTTCTAATATATTCATAAAAATATGATAACACTTTTCTTCGTTGTATGCAATTTTTTTCGGTATAATATTAATTACAGTCTTCTTCTATAGTAAGACCTATTCTATTTATACTTACTTCATAAGCAACGCGTATATCAACTGTGCCATCATCACTTACCTTTTGATAAGTTCTAGATTGTATACGTCCGTTAATATATATTTTTTCGCCCACATCTATATCTTTAACAAACCTTGCGTTCCTGCCCCAAGCTATACAAGGGAGATAGTCCGACTTGTTATAAGCTCTGTTTACAGCAAGTAAAATATCGCATATTTCTCTTTTGAACGGAGTCATACGATAAACCGGAGGTTTGCATATATAGCCGGCAATATCTATTATATTAGGATTCCTGCTTTCATCATTTTCCAACACGTCTCTAACAAAAAGCGTAAGTAACAGCTTGCTTCTTCCTTCGGTTAGCTTGTTATAGCTTCTTAGCTGCCCGGTAAGGGTAATTGTGTTGCCCACTATGACATTGCCATCGTTCAAGAGTCTTTCACTTATGGTAAAGGGAATGACGTCGGACTGTTCGCTCAAGCGGGAAACGGTTATTGCACTCTCATAAAAACCCTCTCCATACATCTGGTGTGAAAACCTCGGTTCCTCAGCAATCACGCCGCAAACTGTCGCTATGTTATTGTTCATCAGTTCATAATTCATATTTTCGTACTCCTTAATTGGAATGTTGTATCCCACTGTTATCTATATAATAATTACTTTCAAAAACCAGTTCGTCCATTCTTACTAAAGATAGTCCTTTATTCTTTAGTCCCAATAAAATTAGTGGCAATGCCTCTAATATATAATCGCTATTGTTATGGCAAAGAATAATAGAGCCACCCTTTACCTTTGATAAAATCCTCTCTGCAATCTCGCTTCCAGGAATGCCTTTCCAATCCAAACTATCCACGTCCCATTGTATGCATTTCATATTATTTTCTGCCAAAACGCTAAGTAGTTCGTTGTTATATTCTCCAAAAGGCGCCCTAAAGTAATTTACTTCCCCTCCGATAATTTCACATATTTTTTTATTCGTGGCAGTAATCTCTAGTTGCATCTCTTGACAGCTTAATTTGTTAAAATGCGGATGATTAGTGCTATGATTGCCAATAAGATGCCCTCTTTCCGATATTTCTTTGACTAGTTCGGGATATTTATCTATCCAAAACCCGACCAAAAAAAACGTGGCTTTTACCTGATATGTATCAAGCAAATCGAGTATACCTTTGGTTTTGTCTCCTCCCCATGCCGCATCGAAGCTTAACGCTACTTTGCTTTCCTCGGTATCAACCGCATAAATGGGGATTTGCTTTTTTGCAGCATTAGCCGCAACCACCTCTATGCCCTCCACGGTAAGAACCACTCCCGTAATAATTACGGATATCAAAATTAAGGCAATAATAATTTTGCTTTTTTTAACCACAAAAAACATCGGCTTTTCTCCTATCTTATAG
>CAYIZR010000114.1:0-4171 GCA_964367755.1 uncultured Christensenella sp.
GAAGAACATCATGCAATGTTAATAATACATCTCCCAAAAAACTAAGCGCAAGAAAAATGAAGAGGCGAAGAGCATAAACACTATTTCCTGTTTGAACAGAAAAAATTACTCCCACAGTACAAAACATTAGCGATGCCATTGTTTTTAATATTATTTTTGGGTGGTACCGCCCATGGTCGCCTAAATAAGCGCTCAACAAGGCGGCAAAAATGCTTAAAATAGAAAAAAATATTATATACTGCAAAATGCATTCTCCATGTTATTTGCTTTTTTGCTTAATCAATCTCTTAATAACCAAGAATATTCCGTACGATAATGCGCATCCGCCCACAACAGACAATGCGATTATTTCATTTTTTGTCAGTTTATTGGTGGTTTCGCTTATCTCGTTTTCTTTATAATAACAATAAATAGTAACATCCCCTTCGGGCATATAAAACTTTACTTCGTTTCCTTTCCTATATATAACAAGTTGAGTTTTACCGCTAATCACTGTTATTGCAGACAGCAAATACCCTTGCTCTATTTCTCCAAACACCACGGTTATTATTTCTCCTTGTTTTGGCTCTCCCGTGATTGTATACAGCCCCTTTACGTTCTCAATTTTTATTTCATATTCTTCTTGGGTTTCATCCGGTTGGATGTAGGGGGCTCCTCCTTCATCTTCCTTAATTGGATTACTTTCTTCTTCGGTAGAACTTCCGCTCTCGTTTTCTCCGTCATTTGGGGTGTCATCATTTGGGTTTTCAATAACTAATTCTTCTTCCTCTTGCCCCTCTATAGCTACGCCGCATAGCGTGGTATCTTGATAAAAAACAAAATCTTTGTTCCATTCCTCTCCTTCTTCACTGTCAATGTGCCAAACAAGAATATACCCTTCTTCCAAAGTTACTTCCTCGCTATACATTTCATATGGCATAGTAGAGTTAATTGTTCCTCCCAGCGGGATTGTGACAAAAAAAAGAACTTTTCCTTGATAATAATATGTTATATCCACCAAGTCTGACGCGGCATAAGCTGCCTTGCTAATTCCGCCGCTCCCAAAGGATAGCATATATGCTACGCTTATAAAAAATAAGAGTACTATTGTAGCTAACTTGCAGCTTTTTACTTTTCTCATAATTTTCTCTTTTGGTATTTTTTTTGTCAGTTTTCTAGTACGGCTTTTATTCTCCTTACTCCGCTTGAGGAAGACTGTTCTTTAACTATTTTGAATTTTCCCAATTCTCCGGTAGTTTCGGCATGAGGACCTCCGCACATTTCTTTAGAATGTCCCCCAATGGTGTACACCTTGACTTGCAAATCGTATTTGTCGGAGAACACACCAATAGCGCCTTGCTTTCTTGCCTCTTCAATGGGCATTTCTTGACAAATTACTTTTAAGTTTTGGCTAATTACTTCATTGACATCCTTTTCCACGAGCATAATCTCTTCTTGTGTCATAGGTCGAGGAAAATTAAAGTCAAACCTAAGCCTTTCGGCGGTAATATTGCTTCCTTTTTGCTGAATACTTTCATCTTTTAGTATCTTTTTCAGGCTGGCATTAAGTAAATGCGTAGCGGTATGAAGCTTGGCGGTTGCCATTCCATTATCGGCAAGACCCCCCTTAAACTTTTGTTCGGCTCCCGAATGAGATTTTTCTTGATGCTCCTTGAAAGCTTTTTCAAAGCCTTCCACGTCCACCGTAATATTGTTATCTTTGGCAAGCTCTAGCGTCATTTCTATAGGGAAACCAAAGGTATCATAGAGCCTAAATGCCGCCTTTCCGCTCATTTTGTTGTTTTGTATATATCCTATCAACTTTTCAAACTCTTTAAGTCCGGTAATCAAAGTTTTATTAAACCGCTCTATTTCCAAATTAAGTTCGGCAATAATCTTTTCGGCATTAGCGCCCAATTCGGTATAATATGGGGAATAGGTTTTTATATAAATTTTACTTATTTCTTCCAAGATTCCGTTGTCAACTTCCAAAACACGGGCAAAACGCACTGCCCTTCTTATTAGACGGCGGAGTATATACCCTTGGTCAACGTTGCTCGGTGTTATTCCCTTTTCATCGCCTAACATAAAAGTTGCTGTGCGAATATGGTCGGCTATTATTCTCATAGCCCTTATACTTTCTTCGCCCTTGCCGCTTTTTTGCTTTAACAGGTCAACAATGGGCTTAAAAACATCTATTTCATAAACGGTATCAAAGCCATTTAGCATTGCAACCGTTCTTTCCAAACCCATGCCGGTATCAACGTTTTTTTGACTAAGGGGCGCATAGCTTCCGTCCGCCTTTTTGTCAAATTCCATAAACACATTGTTCCATATTTCCACATACCTTCCGCAATCACACGCAGGAGAACAATCCTCTCCGCATTTATTTTTATTGGTAACAACAAATATCTCGGTATCAGGTCCACATGGTCCCGTTGTCCCCGCAGGACCCCACCAATTATTCTTTTTGGGCAAATAAAAAATGTTTTCTTTAGCAATGCCCAATTTTTCCCAACAAGCGGCAGAAAAATCATCTCTTGGGCAGTCTTCATCTCCGCTAAAAACACTTACGGCAAGTTTTTCTTTGGGCAATCCCAATACTTTAGTCAAAAAATCAAAGCTATAATTTATACTTTCTTCCTTAAAATAATCTCCCAGCGACCAATTGCCAAGCATTTCAAAAAATGTACAATGGGTTGCGTCGCCAACTTCATCTATATCTCCCGTTCTAACACACTTTTGCACATCGGCAAGCCTCTTGCCACCCGGATGAGCGGCGCCCATAAGATAGGGCACAAGGGGATGCATTCCCGCTGTTGTAAAGAGTACCGTCGGGTCGTTATCGGGTATCAGCGAAGCGCTAGGAATAACCGTATGCCCTCTGTCCTTAAAAAATTGCAAATATTCTTCTCTTAATTCCTTGGTAGTTATTTTCTTCATATATCTTTCCTTTCTCTTCTTTTTATTTATATAATTTTAACTTTTTAACATTAATTGCAACAAAGAACGTCCATTGTTAAGATAAATACCCTTTTGCGCTTCATTTTCGTTATATATTAAACCGCTATTCACTTCTCTTACAGAATTATATACGATAAATGGTACAGGGTCCGAAACGTGGGTTTTTAGACATAAGGGTGTGGCGTGGTCGGGCAAAACAGCCATACAAAACTCTTCTTTTTGCTCCCGTAATTTTTGTAAAATGTAGCAAACCACTTCATCAATTTTTTCTATTGCTTTTATTTTTCCTTCGGCATCTCCTTGATGCCCGCATTCGTCAGGAGCTTCTATATGAAGGTATACGTAATCGTGATTTTTTAATGCTTCTACAGCTTTTTGGGCTTTCCCTGCAAAGTTAGTAGAAAGAGTCCCCGTTGCCCTATCAACATTTATTACTGTCATGCCAGAAGCAATAGCTATGCCCTTAAGCAGGTCAACGGCAGAAATCATTGCCCCTTTTAGTCCGTATTTTTCATAAAAATTCTCTAACTTAGGCTTGCTTCCCTTGCCCCAAAACCATATTGCATTGGCAGGGTTTTTGCCCTCGGCTATTCTTTTTATATTTATAGGATGCTTAGAAAGAATTTCTCTAGATTTGTCAATTAGGTTAATAAAAATTTCTTTTCCTGCGCCGCCAAAAGGCAAGTACTCTTTTATATTTCTGTTAGTAATGTCGTGGGGCGGAACAAACTCTACTTCAACTTTGCTCCCTCTTAGCACAGCGCAATTACGATAGCTTGTGCCACCATACATTTCCATACAGCCATTGCAAAGATTGTCAATAAGAGCCTTAATTAGCTCGTGCCCTTCTTCGGTAGATATTTCTCCTGCCGAATAATCTAACATAACGCAATCTTCTAGGTTCTCATCATCAGACAAAGTAACCAGATTCATTCTTAATACTGTGTCACCATCGTCCATTTTTACGCCAATAGACAAGGCCTCAAGAGGTGATCTACCTGTATAGCAAATCCTTGGGTCATAACCTATTACGCTTAAATTAGCAACGTCGCTTCCTGGACTCATTCCTTTGTCTATCGTGCGGATTAGTCCTACTTCGCCCTTTTGGGCAAGTTCGTCAATGCAAGGCTTTTTTGCAAGCTCTAAAGGTGTTCTGTTGCCCAGAACTCCTTTATGATAATCTGCCATTCCATCGCCCAAAACCACTACATATTTCATAATAATATCC